>RFNT01000132.1 GCA_009927045.1 bacterium
TAGACTGGAAATTCAAGTGCTTTAGATAAGGGGAATGAAGTCTTGAGAGCCCAAAATTGTCACTGCTAGCTAAGTATCTGAAGGTTTAGTCTTAATTGTCCGCTGCCACTGGGCTAATTTTTCCTCAAAAAAAGCAAGCGACGTTAAAAAAAGGATTCTTCGTCCAGAACGGGGGGATTGCCATCGAGGGGGTTCCCCTCCCCCTACCCACACTTCTACTTCAGGAGGTAACTGCCGATCGAGCACTTCAAAGAACTGCTCCAAATGTTTTTTTTTCTGAGCATCTGTTGTGGGTAAATTGCCCAGCACAACTACTGCATTTTTTAATCGTTGAACGGTCTCTACAATTTCTCGAGCGGGCATGCTGGGTCCTAAATAATAGGCAGGAACTCCAAAGTGTGCACAAAGGGCAGCGCTCAATAAAATGCCAAACTCGTGTTGGTCCCCCTCGGGCGTGGTTAAAATCAGGGACCGAATTTCTGGGTTTCCCAAGAGCTTTTGGTGACTTTGTAAGACTTCAAGCGCGCGAGAAAAATAAGTTCTCAACAATGATGAAAGCGTGTGCTCTTGCGAAATGGACATTTTTTCAGAGAGTACAAGCTCCCCCACTTCTCGCATGAGTGGAACAGCTATTTCGTAAACAAATTCCCGACAGCTCAAGGAAAAAGCAGCCCAGTTGAGATGGTACGCAAGTGCTTCGACATCGAAACCATGGAGAGCTGCGAGCATTTCAGAAAAATGAAACTGGGCCAATGCAGGTTTTTCAGGTTGGTCTTTTAAAGCTGCGAGTTTCTGATCCGAAAGTTGGGCGATTTGGCTGATGCTATGCCCTTGTCTCACTAGCTCACCCAAGAGCACTAACCGTTCGACTTCTTCTTCGGAATAAACTCGACGTCCGCTCCCACTTCTCCCAGGCTTCACGGCTCCATACCGTTTTTCCCAAGCTCGCAGCGTATGGGGGCTCACCCCCAGTTTATCAGCTACCGATTTGAGTCTGAACGTTCCCACGTATACCTTTCGTATAACTTTTAGGCCGCTATTTCTGCTTTTTAATTGAATTTGATTATACATTTATTATACAATCAAAGCAATAGGAGGCAGGGTATGAGAGTCGTAGTAACTGGAGCCACAGGGTTTATCGGACAACATTTAGTGAACCAATTGCGTAAAGAGGGGATCTCCCCCGTTCTTCTCTCTCGCAAAGTGGCGACTGCCCAAAAGATTTTTGGGCCAGACATAGAAGCTCATGCGTGGAACCCAGAAGCTGAACCCGCACCTGCCTCCGTTCTGGAGACCGCAGATGCAGTGATTCATCTCGCTGGGGAAGGCATTGCCAATCGCCGCTGGACTGAAAAGCAAAAAGCCAAAATCCTCACCTCTCGAATTCTGGGGACTCGAAACTTAGTCTCCGCAATCAATGGCCTGAAAGGCAAAAAGCCCAGTACTTTAATCAGTGCTTCGGCCATTGGTTTTTACGGAAATCGCGGTTCCGAAATTTTGAATGAAAGTTCTCTCTTGGGGAATGGATTTCTCTCAGATGTTTGTTCGGCCTGGGAAGCTGAAGCTCGCAAAGTGGACAGCTCCGTCCGGCTCGTAACCCCGCGTATCGGAATCGTGCTCGGAAAAGAAGGTGGGGCGCTTACAAAACTACTGCCTCTTTTTAAACTGGGCGGTGGAGGACCTGTGGGCTCGGGAAAACAGTATATGAGTTGGATCCACGTCCAAGACGTGGTGGGCCTCCTCATTTTTGCTCTCAAGAATGCTTCGGTGAAAGGCGCTATGAACACCGTGGCTCCTCATCCGGTCACCAATGCGGCTTTTTCAAAAGCTTTGGGAAAAGCACTGCACCGTCCGGCTTTTATGCCGGCGCCAGCTTTTGCTCTCAAACTTGCTATGGGAGAGTTGTCTGCGTTGGTACTGCACAGTCAACGCGTGATTCCTGAGGTGGCAGAAAAAGCTGGCTACAAATTTATTTATCCAGAAATTCAGCCTGCTTTGGATCAGATCGCGCAAAAAACTCCAAGATCCAATGTAAAAATGGCCACTGCGACTCATTAGTTTGCTGGGGGCCTCTCGCAGTGCTAATGTCTCGGGAGTGAAAAGTTCTGACAAAGTCCATAAGTTTTATACAAAAGACCTAGCGGTCAGAGCTTCTTTCGTAACCGCCACCCAACTCTGCTCTGAGATTGCTGATCTCCAAGATACAGACCCTCTGGCAACGATTGCACTTGGGCGATTAGTCATCGGTACCATTCTTTTGGCGAGCCAACTGTGGGAAAATCAATCACTCTCCGTGCGCATGGAGGGCAACGGGCCCCTAGGGTATTTGTATGCCGAGGCCTCTTTTGAAGGAAAAGTACGCGCCTATATTTCAAATCCACGCATAGAACCCCACTCACCCGTGTTAAAAACTTTGGATTTCAAAGAAGCGATTGGTGAGGGAGTTTTGACAGTGACTAAGAACCTCCCTTTCCAAAAGCAACCTCAGACGGGCATCGTTCCGATTGTAAGTGGAGAAATTGCTCAGGACCTGGCATTTTATCTCCACCAATCTCAACAAACCCTTTCAGTGATTTCGTTATCCGTTAATCTAAATTCTGAGGGTCATGTTTCATCTGCGGCAGGATTTTTATTGGAATTGATTCCTGGGGCGAGCGAACAAGTCATTCAAGAATTAGAAAATCGGACTCGTAAGGCTCCCGCACTGTCTGAGCTTTTGAATCAAGGGCTTTCTCCCTTAGAGATTATGGAACATCAAGTCCACGGATCTCCGCTCGTAGCTATTGAGCATCCGTATGCGATTGCTCTACATTGTCGTTGCAGTCAGGACCGAGTTGAAAAAACGCTTTCCCTTATGGGTCGGGCTACTTTGGCGGAAATGGTACTGAAGGGCGAGGAAGTTAAAGTGCGATGTGAGTTTTGCGGTAAATCTTATGTGGTGACCCTTTCTACCCTCCGAGGTCTTCTGACTGCATTAGAAGATTAATTAATTTTTTGGTGGCATAAAAAGCGCGAGCCGGAAAGAACTCACCGGTAATAGGGCATTGGCTCCTTTGCTTTCCGTCTCCCAATGGTCTCAATTGCAGTAAACTATTAGAAGTACCTAAGTTGATGTGGCTCTTAATTTCTCCACTGCACACCAAATGACGAACATCCTCCCAAAAGGCCCGAAGCTCCTGGATCAGGGCCGGATTGGAAATGGTGATGGATGAAATTTTAATCGCCTCAACTCGTGAGGGCGAGTACTGGCAACACCCCACGAGAACAAGACGCTCCAGCTTTTTCCAGAGGAGAGAAGTAGAGAACTCTTCCTCGAGAATATACTGCGGATTCAACTGAGTGATTTTTAGTGTTTCTTTGGGGATCCAAAGTCCCTCTCGTAAAATCAAAGTGGTGGTTTTTAATTCGAAGTCGTGGCCATCGGGAGCGGCATCGCTGCTTAGGGAAAGACCTGCCAACCTCTCAATAGTTTGTCCGACCCATCCCTTATTCCTTTTTTGTCCCCATTGAACTGGGATTTTAAAAAAATGTGCTTTTTCCCACAAATTCACGCCTGGCAACACATTGCGAAGAGTTTGCATTACCTGATCGCGATTCGGCTTCACTGTTTTACTTTCAAATTCCACGCTTCAAGCCTTAACACGGAGTGAGCAACTTAAGAAAGTGGTTTGAAGTACCGATGGAGTCAGACGAGGGTACCTATGGGTAAAGATAATGCTTTCAGCCAAAATCCGGAATTAGCCAAACTCTTAAGAGAATGTGACCGAGGCGATGATCTCTTTTTAGAGGGTAGTGTCGGAAATACTGTGTTTCTGATCCTTCAAGGCAGCGTTGAACTCAAGAAGAAGGTGGGGAATCATCAGATCACTATCGGGAAAGTGGAGGCGGGAGCCTTTATCGGTGAACAAGCTCTTTTGCAGGACAAACCGTTTCCTCGCTTTGCTTCTGCACGAGCAGCCTCAAGAACACTGCTTCTAGAATTGGGGCCTCACCAGTTTTCGCAATTAGAAAAAACTGCCCCTGAAATCTATACGAATCTTTTGAAGAAGGCTTTCAAAAATTTAGTGGCCAGAAATGAACGCTCTGAGCAGATGATGCAAATTTTAAGAGAGTATGACGGCAGAAAACGCTTCCTGTCTTTTGTTCATTTTTTAGCGGCTCAGGCACTCTCCGATCCAAAAACTGGAAAAACGGTTCGATTGGATCCTGCAGGCATTGCATTCGAATTGAACTGTGATGAGGAAGACGTCCTGGATTGGATCCAGACATTGGTGGATTCTGAAGCCATCGCAGAAAAAGGAGAGAATGAGTATACTGTTACCGACGAAAATGCCATTCTGAATGTTGGGGAAGATCTTCTGGCCCCTCCAAGAGCTGCTTGAGGTTCTATGGCGTTAACTCGGATTAATGTCATTCTGCTCTTGACCACGTTTCTTCAATCAGTCTTTGCTGACTCCTCTTTATCTCCTGAGGAGCTGTATCAGAAATATGAAAAGCTCCAAAACACCACTCTCGAGCGGCTTGTTCGTTTAGAGAATCGGATTGATGGATTAACAGATGAATTCCGAGCAGTCCTTGGCGATAGAAAGCAAAAATATCCATCTGATTTAAAAGGCCCCGGAAAGCTTCTGTTTGATCCTAAGTTGATCCATGTGATTATTAGCGAACGCAAACGACTTGAAAAAGAATCTAAGTTTCAGAAAGAGCTTCTCCAGAACCCCAGCTTGATTCGGCAGTATCAAAAAAAGTTAGCATCTGACTTATTGGCTCTTGAAACATCCAGCATCCTGATTACTTTCACAGAGTATCTCGACCAGTACTCTCGCGGCGAACGCACTCTAGAAAAAAAAGTAGCTGAGGACCCGGAGCTATTGAAAGTGTTGGCGG
This sequence comes from bacterium, assembly GCA_009927045.1. Taxonomy (GTDB): domain Bacteria; phylum Bdellovibrionota; class FAC87; order UBA2466; family UBA2466; genus RFNO01. The sequence goes on from RFNT01000132.1 coordinate 4,888, forward strand.
CTACCCATACCGCTTTAGATTATTCACACATCAATAAAAAAAATAAGGCTTTTACCGATCCCAGAGTTCTGGGCCTACTGAAGCCCGAGGACCAGAAATCACTGATACAGTTACTGGAGTCGGGACTAGGAAAAATGGGGGAGGATCCCTTGCCTTTGAGTAGCTCAAAGGTATCTGCCTCCCAGCGCACAGAAATAGATCAGGTGAGATTCAAGAAAACTCGATCACTCCTGAATATGTTAGATCAAATCGCAGCCACATTACTGATCGCTAATAAACCGTATATCGACGAGTACCAGTATCGTATTTTAGTGCTTAAGCAGAAAATGAAAGAGAGAGTGCCGGCTCAGGCACTTGAAAAGAAATGATTCTTAATTCTTTTTTTCATGGGTGAAAAGAGATTCCCCTTCTGTTCCCATGTAAGTTACAAACGCAGATTCAGGTTTCAATTGGATATGAACAAAACCGATTGTATTTCCTGTGAACAAAGTAGACTTACCCTTACCCGCGGTCCTGTTTTCAGCTGCCGCTCCACTGATGATGAAATCAGGCCGAACCCCTTTTGAAATATACTCGAGGTGGTGGTCATGTCCGGAAAGATAGAAATCAACTTTTCCCTCTAAGATCGGAAGGAGTTTGTTTTTGAGTGCCTTGGTGTCTCCGTGGCCACCATGGGAAAAAATGGGACGATGTCCGTAAACTATTTTCCAAGGCGCCATTGATAAAACAAGTTGTTCACGTAACCAGCCCTCTTGTTCCTCATCCCATTTTTCAGCATCGATAACGAAAAAAATCTGCCAAACAAGTACTGTATCGATAATACCGCCCAGGAAATTTCCAACGACTATTTTTTGAAGCATATTCAAATTGTGCATCTACATCACCAAAGTAGTCATGATTACCCAAACAAGGGTAAAAGGGAATTTCCAGGTTTTCATAGGGCCGTTCAAACTTTGTTTTCCACTGAGGATCATCGACTGAATCCACACCATTGGGATAAATATTGTCTCCCAAGAGCGCTACCCACTGACAATCGTGATTCTGACAGAAAGTACTCATTGCTTCAGCCACTTCCTTTTGGCCGGAATTGCCCATGCCGGCATCTCCGAAAGCCAAAAAACCTTCGGTAGAGGCAGGGCAGTTGTGCGCAGCATAAACCATTCCCGGCAAGGGGGCCCCAAACAGTGCGCTGAAAACAATTAAATAGACCCAAGTTCTCATGAGGTTTGTTCCTGTCTTTGCTTATGGGGGAATTATCAAGCCACTAGGCATTAGTCACTTTTTTTTGTTTTGATTCGGCGCGTTCATGCCGAGTTGGACCCTGTGAGACATCGTTCAGTTTTTCTGTAATCCGAACCGATAAGTTCATATGTAACTCGAAGGTGGACCGATGAAACTTTCACTGAAATACAAATTACTCTCGGTGTTTTTTTTGGTCGTAGTCACTGGGATTTCAACGTTTTTTTTCTTCAGCAGAAAAACTTTCCTGGAAGATAAAAAACTCTTTGTGATGGATTGGAGCTTGACCACTCAAAAGGCCAGTACCAGTGAAATTAAGCTAGAACTTAAAAGTCGTTTAGATGAGCTCCAAGTTTTACTCCCTCGTATATTCAGTGCTCCTGCAAAAACCCCAATCAATTCACCGCAGATCACACTTGGTCTTTCAGAACGTATCAATAGTGAGATTCTTGCAATAACGTTTTACCAAGCTGCGGGTGATAAATATGCAGCGTTTAGAAAACATGAAAACCAAAAACTTCTGGACACACTGGGATTAAGTACGACAGCCTGACAGAGCTGGAAACCGCGCATCCTCTCCAATTTCCTACCAGCGAAGAGAAGATGGACATTCGACTCATCAATCGGTCGGCCACACTGTCTGGCCCCCAAGGCACTAAAGAGGTTCCAATACTCACGATGATGATCAGTGGTCGTTTAGTGAACGAGTCATCAACAGAGACCATCATAGCCATCGACTTGCTCCAAAACTTCTTACAGAACACTCTGAAGCAATCCGAATTAGCCAATCTATTTCTCATCCGAAAAAATGGGGAACTGATCAGCCATGCAAATGACTCAGTTTTGTTGCAGTTCTCAGGCAAGACTTTCGATCATCCAATTGTAAAGCGGCTTTCAACCACCAATCTCCCTAGAGAGGCTTTTGAGATCGAAATCGGTTCGGAACCGTTCTTGGCTAACTTATCGGCTTCTGGAATCGGTGATGTTTATGTGGTTTCCCAAGTAAAAAAATCAGATGCCTTTAAAGCGCTCTCCACCTTGGCCTGGCAATCCTTACAAATCGGTCTCATCATTATCTCCTTGTCATTGATCGCAAGCGTGATCTTTTCTTCCAAACTGACCGAGAACATTAAAAAACTAGAAGCTGCTGCCCGCGACATCGGCGCTGGAAATCTCAACGTAAAAGTAAACATTAAATCCGGTGATGAAGTGGAACGAGTGGCCACCACTTTTGAGTGGATGACCGGAAAAATTACAAGTCTCCTAAAAGAAACTGCAGAAAAAGCTCGAATGGAAGAAGAATTAGCAACTGCCAGTTTGATTCAGAACACTATTCTCACGCCTCCAAAACTAAACATTGAGGCGACTGAGGTAGTTCCCTATTATAAATCAGCGAGTGAATGCGGTGGAGACCTCTGGGATGCTTTTGTAGCGAACAATAAATTAACTGTTCTCTTAGGAGATGCTACCGGGCACGGAGCCCCTGCTGCCATCGTGACTGCTGTTGTAAAGAGCTGTGTGGCAACACTGAATCGGTTCTCAAAAACGGAAGATTTGACGCCCTCCCAAATTTTGAATCGCGTAAATGAAATTGTGTATCAGTCTTGTAAAGGTGAACTGCTCATGACAATGTGTGTAGCTCAACTTGATTTATCTAACGGTGAGCTCTCCATTGCAAATGCAGGCCATGAGGCTCCCCTTCTAGTGAAGTCGGCGCAATTCAGCCCAGAAAACTCAGAGGGTAAAAAGGTGAAAGCAGACGCTCTTTTTGCACGCGGTGAACGTTTGGGGTTTGGAGCGCAGTCTGAATATCAGTCGCTGACGGTTCAATTAGAACCCGGCGATACTGTACTCGTTTACTCCGATGGTGTTTCCGAAGCACATAATGACACCGGGGCGATGTGGGGGGAACGTAATCTCAAGAAAACCCTCGCGTCGGTCGGAAATATGAGCTTAGAAAAAATAAAAACTTCACTGATTCAAGCTGTGGAGACCTTCACACAGGGAACTCCGCAGAAAGATGATATTACTTTTGTTCTTTTCGGCTGGAAGAAATCAAAGTCTCAATCGAACCCATTGGAAACTTCTCAAGCAGCATGAAACGCTCAGCAAAAAAATCGTCCACCCAAGACCAGAGCTTGTTGAAGACTGGACTCTTTAGCAAAGAAGAAGCATCCATATTTATTAGAACGGGATGCGCACATTTGCATTCTTCGATACTGGGCTCCCAGGACCCCACTGTAGCCGTCAGCTTGAATCAGCTTGAGGGCAGTCCAACAAGTTACTCTTGGGAAATTGCTCAAACTGCTACCCCTCACCGATTGACTACCAGCACAGACCGAAATGGAGTGATCGAGAATATTTTATCTGCAAGCTCACTCGCTAAAAGATCACAAAACCGAAGCAGGCTGCATCAAGTAGCCGAAGAGTTGCTCACCAATGCAATCTATCATTCCTATAAAAACAGTGATGGCAGTGACAAATATGATCGTAGAGAAGATGCCCAGTTGCAATCCGAAGAGTGTGTCTTGGTACGATTTGCTGAAAATTTGAATGGAATGAACTTGATTGTTGAGGATCAAGGCGGCAGCCTCACTCTGAATGACTTTCAGAGGGCCTTTGAACGTTGCTACCAAAGAAAAAACGGTCGTGAGATTGGCATAGAAACAAAACACAGTGGGGCTGGCTTGGGACTTTTTATGGTTTTTGAGCTTTCAGCGCATATCCATGTGAAGGTTGAGAAGAAAAAAAAGACCTGTTTTTCTGTGTGGATTCCAGACAGTCAACAATTTGATCCGGATACTTTTTCTTTTAATATCTTTGAGGAGTAGCAAAATGGAAAACGATAAACTCATAATCGAGAAGGTAGTTGTGAATGGACAGGAGCAAATATGTCTCAAGGGAACCATCGACGAGGACACTGACTTCTCCTCTCTGCTAAAAGAAAATGGACCGATGGTCCTTAATTTGTCTGGAGTGACGGGGATTAACTCTCTCGGCATCAGAGGCTGGGTTAATTTTTGGAAGGAACAGGCAGGCAAAAAAGTTTTTTATGTGGAATGTCCTCCTGTCATTGTCCGTCAAATGAGCATGATTCCCAGCTTCACTGGGACTGCAGAAGTTGTTTCTGTGTTTGCACCCTACATTTGCGATCACTGTGAAACAGAGGAATTAGTCTTGGTGCGATCAGATGAGTTCAGTGCAACTCCACCTCAAATCAAAGAGACGTTCAGTTGCAGCAAGTGTCAAGCAGGTGAAATGGAGTTAGATGGCGGCCCCAATCAATATTTTGCATTTAGGAAAAAATAGTTTATGAACCCCAAACCGATACAGAATGCTGATCCCCTTCAGTCTTGGCTGGAGAGTTTTCGTCCTTATTTGGATGTCTTTTTGGATGCTTATTGTATTCTGGACAGCACTGGTCGAATCATCGAATTCAACTTAGCATTTTCTGAACTGGTGGGAGAATCTCATCGGCGCATTCACAAAGTCGGTAACTTATCAGCTCTACTTAAAACCAGGGGAGAAACCGAACTGACCGAAGTCATTCTTAAATCCTCCCGGCCAGTTCGATTGGACGAGGTCTTGGCCAGTTCAAAAAGCTACCCCGAACTCACTATTATTTTGGGTTCTGTACCTATCATCGATGCTTCTGGCCAGTTTTGTGGTGCTCTGGTTACAATCAGAAATGTTACAGCAGAACATGCTTTACTCATGAAGTATGAAGAGCGCAAAAAAGAAGCAGTTTTTGATGGACTCACCAAATTATTAAACAAACTGAAATCTGAAGAAGAAATTTCCAAGTCGATCAAAATCGCTTCACGAGAAAAGAAACCCTTTTCTGTCGTCATGGGAGATATTGACCACTTCAAGCGTGTGAATGATACCTATGGCCATCAAGCTGGAGATTATGTGCTTAAGCTGGTTTCATCGATCATAAAAAACGTTATGAGAGAGACAGACATCGCTGGAAGATTCGGCGGCGAAGAGTTTGTCATTCTTTTGAAAAACTGTCCGGAAAATGGTGCGCTTATCTTTTCGGAGAGATTAAGAAAAAGTATTGAAAGCACTCTATTCATTTTTGAAGGAAAACGAATTCCTATCACTATCAGCCAAGGCACAGCGACTATTCATCCGGTTTGGGAAGAAGGCATGGACCCTGAGCAGATGGCTCAGAATCTGATCAAGCAAGCGGACTCAGCATTGTATGAAGCGAAAAACCAAGGAAGAAATCGAGTGATTTCTTTTCAGAAAAAACCAGCCTGAATTACCGCTTTGCTAAATTGGGCCATCCAGACTTGGCAATTTCTACGGCGATATCTACCACTTTGGAAAGTTCTGGTTGTTGATTATCAGTGATCTGCTTATTTTGTATCTCCTCAACAACTCCATTTACGAGGGCTTGTTGTTTCTTTAAGGACTCACAAGTACTGGGATCTATTAAAGGCGCAACATCGGAAACTGGAGTCTCTGCTTTGGACAAAGTTTCAGCTTTCTTTTCATCTTGAATTTGAATGTGGGTGCTCACGCCTCCATTGAGAGGAGTGTGTCCCAGCGGAGAGTAAAATACACTCGTCGTTAATTTGACCACACCACCTTCCACTGGACGTGGCAAATTCAAAAACGGATCATCTAATTGAAATAGTTTCTGAACACTGCCCTTGCCAAAAGTAGCCTGGGCTCCAACTAAAATAGCTCTCTGGTAGTCTTTCAAAGCTGCTGCGAGCACTTCTCCCGCACTCGCAGTTTCTTCATCTACCCAAACCACGAGTGGTCCTTGATACAATGGCACACCCGAATCTAAAACGGGTTGCAGCTTTTTTACTTGAGAGTTTTCTTTCACGCCCACTACTGTCTGAGCCCCCAGGAAATATCCGGCCGTTGCCACAGCCTCCTCTAAATAGCCTCCTGGATTTCCACGCAAATCGAGCACCAGAGCTTCCACTGATCCTGGATTCTCATTCAGCTTTAGCAAGGCTCTTTTCACATCTTCTGAACTGCTTTTTTCTTCGTATTCGGTAACACTCATGCCGCCCCGACCGTAAAAGCTGGGTATAGTGATAATGGCCACCGATTGATTGAGTTGGGATTGATAATGTTTCACAGAAACTCGTTTATCATCAAAAACCAAGGGAGATTTTTTCAACTCTAAACTGACGACCTCGCTATTGCTTTTTTTCAGAGTTAACTTCAAGACCTGACTCTCCTGCCCTTTTAACAACTCAGTGGCCTCAGAGAAGGAACGACCTTCCAACGCAGTTCCATTGATAGCCATGATTTCATCCCCTCTGCGAACCTGAGCTTTTTCCGCAGGAGAGTTGAGCGCCACCGAAGTTACTCCTAATCCAAGGAAGGTTTTTTGTACCTCAATTCCGATGCCTGCACTGTTCCCGGATAAATCTTCATAAAACTCGGCAAACTCTGGACTTGAAAAGTAAGTGGAATAAGGGTCCAAAGCAGCCAGAAGGGCTTTTGCCAATAAAATACCTGGGTCTTGATGGATAGTTTGAAACCATTCTTCCAACCGATCTTTCAAGAGTTGCTGATACCGATCGCCATACGTGCTTCTCACCAACTCCGGTACTTCCCAGAAGGTTTGTGTTAAAAAAATGTTTTGTCGTGTTTGAAGTTCGCCATCACTCGCTGCAAAAGTGGTGTACCGGGGAATTTGGTTTTTTAATTTGCTTTGATTTTCCTGGGGCTGCCAAGTTTTTAACCCTTTTTCTAAACGGGCTTGGGCCCTAGGAATCATTGTTTCCAGCCATTTCTTTTGCACAGTACAGTTACCGTTCTGAATCAGCTGAGTCCAAGTCTTGAGGGTTTGGAAATTTAAGAGCTCGACTTCATCGGTAGTAAATAGAAGGAACTGCGGATCCAGTTTTTTAAGAATCTGTGCCACTGCCTTTTTAGCAAAAGCCGGAGAGTGGATCGGTTGACTCCCTAATCCATGATTGTCCACGCTCCACTTGAAAACAGGAATGATGGATTTGCAGGAAAGTTGGGGATTCTCCGATTTCGTTTTTGGCGAAACCAAGGAAGAAAGCAAAACTGCTGAAAGCACGCATACTGTAAGTGTACGGACTAGGCCCCAGAATCGGCGCCCAATGTGACCAAAACCCAAGGATTTACCCCCTGTATTTTTACAGAATACCCAACCCCAAAAGATGCCGCACTGTATCATAATTACACGCCTGTTTGCAGCACTATTTTGAAGGCTTAGGGGTGGGCTCGCTAAGCCTGTAAAAAAATAAGACAATTCAACGCGCTGCTTAGTTATGGAAAATACTCACTTTTCCGATAAGGGAAACAAGAGTTGTAGAAAGGTTAGGCGGGTTTTCTATATTGATTTCAGATACTTAAATAAGGTCCCGTTTTGACCTCAAACTCAGGAATTGCTACACTGTATAAATAGAACGTTGCGTCATTTACAACACAAGAAGAAAACAACAGGTAAGGAGTAACAACTATGTTGAAGCAATTCTTAAAGGACGAACAAGGACAAACAACGGTCGAATACTTGCTGATTATTGCAGTAGTCGTCGTGGTGATTAGCGTGCTGGGAAAGAAAATGCAAACGAGCATTGCCCAACTCACGGACACCATTTTCGGCGAAGTAAATAAATCAGTCAGAACACTGATTCAGCGTGGTTCGGCCCAATAACGAGATGGGAAATGATGGACGTCAGAGCCACCCTTAAGAACCGACGCGGGCAAAGCACCGTGGAGTATGTCTTATTGGTGGCCTTTGGTGCCGTCTTTTCGATGCAGTTAGTGGGCTTCTTCAACGGTGTTTTCAAAGAGGGTCTATTGAACCTCGAAAAAAACATCGAGATAGAAGCCCGAACTGGAGAAGAGTTCACACAGTAAGAACTCCATCCACCTTGCTCGCCAGGCTATTAGGAATGTTTTGGGGGACGTATGGCCGGAGGTTTGGAAATTGGGGTGTGGAGCTTGCTGATTGCTGCAAGCATCACCGATATTCTTTGGGGCAAAATTTTCAACGCCCTCACCTTCTCTTTTATTCTTCTGGGATTTGCTGCGCGTTTTTTTTCTTTTGGTCCCAATGAACTCATGCAGGCGCTGCTAGCAGTGGGCGCAGCGTTCCTTCTTTATTTCCCGCTGTACTACTCAAAAGTGATGGCCGCTGGAGACGTGAAGTTGTTGATGGCTGCTGGAGCCTGGCTTTCTTTAAACAATCTGATTCAACTTGCTGGAGTCACCATTTTAATTGGAGCAATCGTTGGTGTTTTTTTGATGGTGGGGCGCCGAGGAGGCTTGGGGGCTTTGAAAAACTTATCTGATCACTTGCAAAATAAGGCGGAGAAAAAATCCACTCGAATCCCATTTGCACCCGCTTTCCTATGTGCCTTTTCTTTTTTGAAAATTGCGGAGATGAGAGGATGGACGCTTTGATAAGAAATCAAAAAGGTCAGACCGTAGTGGAATACCTATTGCTGACTTTGGCAGCTGCCGTCACTGCTCTTTTTGTTTTACCTCGGTTCGGAACGTTCACAGTACAAACGTTGAACGATATTCGAGAACGCTTGGGAAGTGTTGCTAAAGACGGAGAGCTTTCAAGTAGCGAGAAGCAACCGGGCCAAAGAGGGCATCCGGGAGATCCCGATCGCTTCAAACCGTTGCACTATTGAGGAAATTTAAAATGAACTTTCTCTTAAAACGACTCAAGAACCAGAAAGGACAATCAGCGGTGGAGTTTACGGTAGTGGTTGTGGTTGTCTTTTTTTTCCTGCTTTTTTTCTTAAGTCTCGCTTTTGTGCTCATTCTGAGTCAGTACGTGGATTATGCAACTTTCATGGCAGCACGTACGTATAAATCTGCCCATGGCGATGTGTCCGCTCAACAAAGAAAAGCCCAAGAAGTATTTCAAGAGTATATGAGACCCGTCATTGGAAGTTCACTTGTTAAAACAATGCCCACACTGGTTTTCACAGAAGCCCTTCCCGGGGATCGCCCGAACCGATCTGAAGGGGTCAAGGCAACTTATGAACTCAACCTCTTTTATCTTCCTCCTCTATTCGTTACGGAAGGAGTTTCCAGTGGCATCACTCTCACCAGCGAGAGTTTTCTCGGACGAGATCCCAACTATGACGAGTGCAATAACTTTTTCTCATTTCGTAGCACGTTTTGGAATCAACATGCGGAGTGGAAACTCTGACTTGACGAGTCGAATGGAGGATAACGGATGCTAAATCCTCTAAAAAATCGAAAGGCCAAGCGGTCGTTGAAATGGCCATTTCCCTGCCCTTCATCATTTGGCTGCTTTATTACACCATCAACTCCTATTATTCGATGAGAACAGCTCATGTCGGACAAAAATATGCTGCAATGAATCTTCACCAACGGCTTGATTAAGAGCAAATTTCGTCGTGGATGGAGGTGGATCGTACCCTGGCCAACCGAAAATTTTCTTGCGGTGCAATATCAAAATCAAACGAACGAAATACTCCCAAAAGAAAAATCGTCAGAGGACCGATCAGTATAGAGACGACTGTCGGCATTTGCCGAGAACCGGGGTGTAGATAATGAAGCGAACTTTACTCTTTGCAGCCATCGCGTTTGCCATCGCCATGTCGCTCGTGGCCGGCTACACGACCATGCGTCAGAATGAGATGACCCGGAGTTTCGGTGAACTAGTGGAAGTCGTTATCGCTAAAGACAACATTCCGGAGTATGGACTGATCCGATCCGATCAACTCACTACTGCCACTATCAACAAAAAATTTGTTCAGCCTCAAACGATTGTTCTGGAGAAAAATACAGACCTGAACGGTGTTGCCTCCGAGCTGATTGGAAAATCTGCATACGTGAATATTTACAGCGGAGAACAAATCACTCTCACGAAGCTCATACATCAAGATGGAAAACCGGTTCTCGACAAACAACTGGAAAAAGATAATCGCGCTATCACCATTCAAATAGCTCCCCACACCGGGGTAGGTCGACTGATTCGACCCGGAAACAAAGTTGATATTTTGATAGCAGCGAAATATGAGCGAGACCAAAAGCCATATATCGAAGTGAAAACGGTTTTTCAAAATGTACTCGTATTGGCAACTGGGAAAGCGGTAGTGAACAGTGTTCCTACTCGCGTGAGTCGAGCTGTGCTCAGCAGCTTAGAAGCAGAGTTCGAAGCGCAAAGAAGAAAAGATCTGTATCAAACCAATCTAGATCCTTCCACTACGGGAAGACCTGATGACAACTACAATACTCTCACAGTGCAATTACCTACTGGAGACGCTGAAAAGCTCATTTTGCTCCAAAATGAATACGGAGATCAATCGCTTTACTTCACTCTGAGAAACAATGCGGATGAATCCCCGATACCCTTGCAAACCACTTTATTAGATCAAGTAATCGGACCCGATAGCGCTCAAGGGCGCAGCAAAATTAAGGCTCCGGAGTTTACTCCTCCTGAGCCTAAATACTTCGATAGTATCGGCGGCAAATTGGAGCCGAAGTACTGAGGGTTTTTATGGAACGAAGAGCAACATTACTTTCGATTGGGCTTTCAGCGCTGGCGATGTATTTGGTTTGGCAATATATCTCCGGCGAGGATGAGCGGCTTCGTCAAGAATATCAGATCACTAAGAACATAGTGGTCGCAAAGCGCGATATTCTTCAATATGAAACCATACGCCCTACTGATGTAGGACTTCTCACGGTACCGGCAAAATTTCTTCCGCCAGGACTCATTGTCAATCAGGAGGATGTTTACGATGCTGTGGCGGCCATACCCATCAGCAAAGGTGAATTCATTTTAGATAATAAAATCATCTCAAAAAATGTGTATTCCGGTTTAGACACGCAAATCACACGAGGCAAACGAGCAATGGCAGTTCCGGTGAACGTGAAAAGCTCGGTAGGCTTTCAATTGCGTCCTGGAAATCGAGTGGATCTGGCGGCCGTTTTTGAATATCAAGTAGGCACTTCACCCATCAGCGAAGTAAAAGTGTTTTTACAAGACCTATTAGTATTGGCTTCTGGGCGAACTATACAAACTGAAGCTCCAAAAGGTGTGGACCAGCAAATCATTAAAAATTTATTAAATGAAAAAAATCCTGAGATCCCAAAAGACCAAACAGAACTTCGAGACACACTCAATTATGCAAAGATGGATGCTAACTACACAACGGTTACTTTGGAAGTAACACCGGATCAAGCCCAAACGATCGCCTATGTCATGAGCACGTTTGGTCAAACGTTGACCCTGCTCATGCGCCATTCTGATGACAGAGCCATCAACAATAAAGGGACCACAACGTTGAGAGACGTAATGGGTCCTGAGTCTTTTTACGTCAAAGGGCCCAAAGCTCCAGCACCGAAGTCTTATCCAAGAATTAAGTTTTATGATTTCTCAGGAGGAACTCAAGTACCTGTAACAGGGCCTTAGGGACCTTGATGGGTACTATTTGGGAAGGATTGATTATGGCTCACAGGCTAAAAATGATCGGCTCGCTTTTTGTGGTCGCATTCCTATGCCTGGGTCAATCTACGGGTTTATCCAACGATGAAGAACTCGATAGAAAAGACGAAGCAGTAATTGTAAAGGGGAAAGAAAAGAGTTTAACATTGCCTCTAGGTGCCTCGCGGATTCTGCAGTTTCCGTTTGCGATTGGCCCAGTAAACTTAGGGGATCCCAACGTACTCAAATTTGAGCGAATTAAAGAGAAAGGGTCCAATGACATTAATCGGTTAATGCTGACCCCGATCACCCCAGGCACAACCGACTTAACAATCCACGATACGGCCGGCACCCCACGGATTTCTTATCAAGTCCGCATTACTCGTGAGGATCTGGGACAAATCATTTCTCAACTGGAAGAGCTTTTAGGTGACATTGAGGGCCTCAAAATACGGTCTGTCGGGGGCACTGTAATTTTAGATGGTGAGATTGTACTCCCAAAAGACATGGTGCGAATCAATAGAGTGGTCGAAGCCCTTCGTGATCGAGATGCAAAAAAGAAGGAAGTTCCCATCAAGAATTTAGCAAGCATCAGTAAACTCACCATGACCATTTTGGCTGAACGCATTGAACGTGAGATTGGTTCGCCGGAAATCACTGTAAAAGTGATCAACAATAATTTATTTCTGGAGGGAACTGCTGTAGACAACCCCGAAGCGGAGCGAGCACGAGAAATTGCACGCACCTACATGCCCGAAGTGGTTATTTACAAAGCTAAGGGCGATGCTGATGTAAAAGAAAAAGCCGAGGGTGGTGAGTCCGGAACACCGACCATTTATGATTTTCTTAAAACCCGTCGTCCAATCACTCCACCTCCTGCGCAAGACATCAAAATTACTGTACAGTTCGTTGAGCTGAATAATGATTATGACCGATCTTTTAACTTCAATTGGCGCCCACTTGCTCAAGATGACACTTCTGTAAAGTTTGATAGCGCGTTGGGTGAAATTACCTCCACTCTGGTGGGAACAGTGAGTGGTCTTTTGCCCAAGCTCAGCGCTGAAAAAACTCACAATCATGCCCGAGTTCTCAAACAGCAACAGATCATCGTAAAAGACAAATCGGATCAGCCGGCGAGCATTGATAGCTCAATTGATATTTACACGAGAGTTCTCGATTCAATAGGAGTTGCGACTTTAACTCCTGTTCAAGTTCAGAACTCATTAAAAATCAAGGCCGCGACAATTGATGGCTCAGACAGCATCGATTTAGGCATTCAGCTTTCCCTCAACTCTCTTGTGGGAAATAACCAGGGCGCTCCTGTGGTGGCGAGAAACTCACTCGCAACATCTGTTAATGTAAAAAATGGTGACTCTGCTGCCCTGGGCGGATTTGCCATCGATGAGGCTTTTGCGGGATATAATCGAGCACCCACTTCGGGAACTGGTGCCAACGGAGGTGCTGGAGGCTTTGGCGGTGGGGGACCTGGAGTGGGCGGAGGAGCTAACCCAAACCAAAGTGCTCTGTTTAATTTGAATCGATCCAAATCATTTCAACGACGAAAACAACAGTACATTATTTTTGTGTCCCCAGAAGTTCTGAAGACAGCAAGTGCGGGCAACGAGGAAATGACTCGTAAGTTCCGCCTGAACTCAGGTGAAAAATAAAAGGGGCCTATGTCTGCATCGCACGTCATTTCAGTTGTTGGTGGAAAAGGAGGGGTCGGCAAATCGACTTTTGCCGTCAACTTTGCCATTGCAACTGCAATTGATACCAAATTGAAAGTGTGTCTCGTTGATTTGGACCCTAAAGCCTGTGGGGATATGGCTTTGCTTTTGGGACTCAAACCCAAACGCACACTTCTTGAGCTTGGACAGCAAGAAGGCAAGTTTGAGCCGGCACTGATGAATAACTATGTGGCGCCCCACGCTTCGGGCATTCATTATATTCCTAGCGTTCTTGAGCCGGAACAAATGTCCCAATTGGAACCCAAACATGTAGCGCGAGCCTTTCAGCTCCTCCAGGGAATATACAATTTTATAATTGTAGATTTAGGTTCTGATATCGAAGCACAAAATGTGAAGGCACTTGAAGTGAGCTCAGTGATCTTAGTAGCAACGCTTCCAGAAATTCTTGTTTTACACCACACCCGCAAAGTGATTGAAAAGGTACAAAACTTGTTATTCCCTCCTGAACTGATTCGCTTAGTTGTGAATCGATTTTCACAAACCAAAGGAATTCCCCCTCAAGTCATTCAAACGAATTTAAAAAAGCAAATTCTGGGCATATTACCGGAGGATGAGCCCACCACAGTCACTGCCATGGCAAAAGCTCAACCCTTTGTAGTAGCCGCTCCTCGTTCTGAAGTAACCAAAGCGTACTTCACTCTTTTTCGAACAATGCAACAGCAGCAATTATTAGAAAAGCTGGGCCAACTAAAAAAACCCACAGACACTGCAAGCCGGCTCGGTCAATCTCGTTTAGGAAAGGGGGTCGCCGAGGAGAAAAAAGCACCCTCACAGGTGGTTTTTGATCGCGCGACCATGCGGGATGAAAAACCATCGGATCAGTGGTCTGCACTCAAGCAACGTGTTCATAAACAACTCATTGAGACCATGGACTTGAAAAAGGTAGACACTGAAACTGGAAACGATTCGAAGAAAAAGGCAGTTTTGAGAGAAAAAACGAAGACTGTGGTTGTGGAGCTTCTGGATAAAGAAGAACATCCTTTTAGATCTCGTGATGAAATTCAAAAACTCGTTAAAGAAATCTTGGATGAAGCTCTTGAGTTAGGTCCGATACAAGATTTGCTCAACGATGATTCCGTAAGTGAAATCATGGTGAATCGGAAGGACCAAATTTTTGTCGAACGCAGCGGAAAGCTGGTTCTCAGCAATGTTAATTTTTCTGGCACTGCTCAGCTCTTAGCAGTGATTGAGCGGATTGTTTCGAGCGTAGGAAGAAGGATCGATGAAAAGCAACCCTATGTGGATGCTCGGCTGGTGGATGGCTCTCGTGTACATGCGATTATTCCACCACTCGCGATTCAAGGCCCCATGTTGACTATTCGAAAATTTGCAAAGAATCGACTCACTCACAAGGACCTTGTGAAATACGGCTCTATGACAGATGAGATGGCCGATTTTCTGCGTGCGTGCATTGAAGCTCGATTGAATATCGTGATATCAGGGGGTACAGGTTCCGGTAAAACCACACTTCTCAATGTACTTTCTTCTTTTATTCCGCCAGGAGAAAGAATTGTCACCGTGGAAGATTCTGCTGAGTTACAACTCATTCAAGAACACTGGGGTCGATTAGAGACACGCCCTGCAAATATGGAAGGCAAAGGGGAAGTGACCATTCGGGATTTGGTTAAAAACACACTCCGGATGCGTCCTGACCGCATTGTGGTGGGGGAATGTCGTGCAGGAGAAGCTCTCGACATGCTTCAAGCTATGAATACGGGTCACGATGGAAGTATGACTACTATTCACTCCAATACGCCTCGAGATTGCATTGCTCGTATGGAAACCCTTGTGATGATGGCCGGGATGGACTTGCCTGCGAAAGCTATTAGAGAGCAGATTGCGTCTGCTGTGAATCTCATTGTGCAACAGACTCGGCTTTCAGATGGTTCAAGAAAAGTGACAAGCATCACTGAGGTGATTGGAATGCAGGGGGATGTTGTTACTCTGCAGGAAATTTTCACTTATAAAAAGACGGGAATGGACAAGAACAGAAAAGTAATTGGCAAGTTTGTAGCGACTGGATTCATTCCTAAATTTATCGATGAACTCGATGCTCAAGGGATTAAAATCCCACGAGGCATTTTTTCTGTGAGCTAATATGGAAGCTTCATTACTTTTAAAATTTGGGGCGATTGGCTGGGTTGGGGGAAGCTTGTTGTATGGCCTACTCAAAAATGGAGAACAGCTTTATTCTTGGCTTGGGGAAAAAGGCGAAGGCCAAATTCAGCAGATGGCTGCCAAGTTAGATCTCATGTTCATCGAGGTCTCCGAAAAAAATCTGATTCGTTTTTATTATGGATATTTGATCGCTCTCTTTGCTCTCGGCGTTTATCTGCTAGCGCCCAGTATCGGGGGAGCATTTACTTTTGGTCTCATTTTTGTAGCGATTGGTTGGAAGTTGCCTCTGAAAATCATCAATATTTTATTCAACGCTCGGGTAAAAAAGTTTGTTCTACAAATGGTGGATGGTTTGAGTTTAATGTCTAATGGCCTGCGTTCCGGTTTGAACGTGCCTCAGGCTATTTCGATTGTTCAAAATGAGCTGCCCAATCCCATTTCTCAGGAATTCGGCTTGATCCTTTCACAGAACAAGTTAGGGGTCACCCTAGAAGACGCGATGAGTAATCTTTCCAAGCGTATGCCACATGATGACATTGAAATGTTTACAACGAGTGTCAATATTTTGAAAGAAACCGGCGGTAATTTAGCGGAGACTTTTGACACCATTGCTTACACCATCCGGGAACGCATCAAGATTGAAGCTAAAATTGCTGCAATGGTTTCTCAGGGGGTTTTGCAGGGAATTATCGTGGTACTCATGCCGTTTGCTTTAGGTGCCATTTTATATCAAATTGACCCGGAGCGAATTCGTCCCATGTTTACCACCATTCCCGGTTGGGCCATGCTACTTTTCATGATGACGCTGCAATTCCTAGGGGGTTGGACCATTTGGAAAATTGTTCAAATTAAAGTTTAGTTTTCCAGTGATTAGGTTCAAGTATAATAGTAAAAATGCACTTCTTATTCAGACTCTTATTCATCTCCGGCGTTTTACTGACACCCGTAGTTAAGGGCGTCAGCATCAACTCCTTAAATGGCAGCATGTCTGTTGTTTATGTGGATTTTAGCGTTCCTGGCTACGCGGTTCCGCTCGAGCTCGTGCGATCTTATAATTCCATCACGGCTCTTAATGAAACCTCCGGATGGTCTGGAGCGTTTGGTTGGGGCTGGACTTCCCCGTTGGAAACTACACTCTCGGTAACTCCAGAAAAAGCAGTCATATTAAGAGATGGCGGAACTGGAAACAATATTACTTTCAGAGCAAATCAAACAAACGAAAAGGCCCTTTCAGATTTCAATCGAGCTGTAAAACGAGCTTTTTTTGAACAACAAAAAAGAAGAAAGTTATCCGAAAGCGAACTGAGTCAATTAGAGCTTCCAGAAAAAATGCAAGTTCAACTCAAAACAGACAGTCAATTCCGGGCAGAAATAGCAGCTCGTTACAAAATAACAACCGCTCCCAACTCTGAAATTTTAGTTTCTTCAGACTACGGTTACCAAACTCTTCAATTCAAAAATAATCAATGGCGAAGAGAAAAAGATGGGATATCTCAGTTTTTTGATAAGGAAGGTCGTCTGATCCGGCAAGTGGATAAGAATGGATTTTCTTTCGAATATCGCTACTCGGAATCGAACAAATACCAAGTCGCTGAGATTCATGATCAAGACAAAGTAACTACTTTGAAGTTCACTTGGAAGGGAGATAGGATTGTCACCATCCAGGATAACCGGGGTCGAAAATCATCCTACCAATATGATGGTCTAGGGAATTTAAGCCATGTAACTGACTCCAATCAGCAGGTCTACCAGTTCAAGTATGAAAACAAAAAGCACCCTCACCTTCTCACTCAAATTGATTATGTTACTGAAAGTCGTAATCGATCACTCATCAGCAGAGCTTTTAAATATGATGAAACCGGTCTAGTTGCCTATCACAAAGATAAAGAAGGCAACGAAGTTCTTTTTAGCTATGGGAGAAATCCTTCTCAACCCGAAACGAACTTTTGGACAAAATCTCTTTATAAAACTGCAGCCGGCCAACAAGAAATTTATGAAGAATTTTTCTTAAAGGCACGTAATGACGGCTCCAAATATCTCTATAAACTCGATCGTAAAGAGGCCGGAGCAACAATTTCAACTCTTTACTCCTCATGTTGTGGCAAGCCCCTACAAATCAACAGGAACGGAGTGGTGACTGCTTTTAAGTATACCGAGGACGGCCTTCTTAAAGAAAAAATAGGGCCCAATGAAGATATTCAAATTGAATATGAACCGCATTGGAAAAAAGTCAGTCAGGTGAAACAAAACGATATTCTTTCAAAATACGAATATGACAATCGGGGCAACTTGGTAAAAGCCTCTAACTCAAAAAATGAAAAAGTTACTTTGGCCTATGATAAGTACGGCCGCATTACCGAGCTCTCCGATTTCAAAAAGAAGAAAATTTCATTTAGATACGGATCTCTTGGAAAACCTATTTTAATCACCGACCCCACCATCGGCAGTGTCAAAATTAGCTACGATACGGACGGCCGGATTCTCAAAACTGAAACCGATATGAAGGCTTATAAAAATCGAAGACCCACTCAAGAGGAATCCCGAGAAGTTATCAGAAGGATCCTCACGGACTTTCAAAATCTGTTAGATATTATACGCCCGGCGGGTATCGGAGCATCCATGGAGACCTCTGTATGAAAAAAGATCTATTTCCCAATCTTCAAAAAAAGGCGGCTGAAGTGGGACAGCATGCTAAAAAAATGGGACAGGAAGCGAAGAAAACTGCGGAGAGCGTGAAAGAGATTGTACAAACTGGAGTAGAAACCTCGAAGACGGTGATTCACAAGGCAGTTGCCTCAGTAGATCGAGGAAAAATTGCTAAGGGCTTGGAAGTAGGCTCCAAAGGGGCCGAAATTGCCGGAAAAGGGGCCCGAGCAGCTTCCCAGGGAGCTGAAGCCCTTGCTTCCACCCTGGAAAAAACTGCTGAAAAAATCAAGGACTTCGGAAATCGAATAAAGAACAAGTAAGCTCTTTTTTATTTCCTCAAAACAAGCTATTGAAGATGTCACGTTTTTGTTAAGTAACCGTGTAATTTTAGAGGCCTACCATGAGTCGGAATGCGGATGATTTTCCACTAGGTTTTAGTCCCTTCAAATTTTCAGATCTTTATAAGCCTGAGCGCTTAAAAGAACTCCATGATGCCTTTTGGACTTACTGCCAACAGACGGCTCCCCAATTGGTCGATAACTTCAATCGATTAGACCACGAAGCGCTCACATCGGGACAAGAAGGGGATATTCTCATCGGAGTTGGACGTGTGGTGGGTGATTTCGTTGCAAAGCTCTTTAACATTTCCGGTGACACTAACAAGATCAAACACGACACTCATTTGTTCTACAGTGTCTTCAGATTAAAAAAAGATTTTCTGAATGTGCGGGTTTTTAAGCGCTTTGAAGAACCTGCCGTCGATGCCACCGCGTTTAAGAACCTAGAAGATTCGGTTAAAAAACTGTTGAATCAGTTCTCCTCCAGTTCGAACTCTACTGATGAGGAAGTTAGATTAGCTCAGCTCGTTTGCTTTTTGTTGGACTGTGAGAATCTCATCAAAAAGGGTACTCTCAGTCCCTCGGAGAGCCAAAAGCTCATCAGTGTTTGTTCTCACATCAGTGGTACTCATTCGGAAGGAAAAGTAAGTGCCGCCCTCAAAAGCATCGAGGACTGGGCGGTTCAAGTCTATGTTGACCCAAAAAGGCGATTAACCATTGAGTATTGGATTTCTTTTAAGCGAGCCCACAAACTCGATTTTGAAAACTTAGTTCCTTTTGACGTCAAAGACCCCAGTTTCCCGGAAAAATTACAGGGGCCTGATCAAACTCTGAGATTTCGAGATGGTTTTAAACTCACCGATCCACGTATGAGTAACAAGGAAATCCTAAGAGAGATTGATTACTGCATTCTCTGCCATCCCCGACAAAAAGACTCCTGTTCTAAGGGATTTGTTGAAAAGACGGGCGAATATAAGAAAAATCCACTGGGTATCCCTTTAGCCGGATGTCCTTTGGATGAACGCATTTCAGAAATGCATACGCTGCGAAAAGAAGGGCAGGCCATTGGTAGCTTAGCTATGGTGATGTTGGATAATCCTATGTGCCCTGGAACAGGCCATCGGATATGCAACGATTGTATGAAAGGCTGCATTTATCAGAAGCAAGAACCGGTAAATATTCCCCAGATCGAAACCGGCGTTCTTACTGATGTGTTGAACTTGCCTTTTGGTTTTGAAATTTACAGCTTATTGACCCGTTGGAATCCTCTGAACCGGAAGCGGCCTTTTGCCCTTCCCTATAACGGCAAAAATATTTTGGTCGTTGGTTTAGGACCCGCGGGCTATACTACTTGTCATTACTTAGCGAATGAAGGGTTTGGGGTCGTCGGTATTGATGCCCTGAAATTAGAACCCGTCGACAGTCATTTATCTGGCAGGGGCAAACCGTATCCAAAACCTGTTAGAGACTTCTCTGATCTGAAAGAGGATTTAGACAAGAGGATCCTCCGCGGCTTTGGGGGCGTTTCTGAATATGGCATCACGGTCCGTTGGGATAAAAACTTTCTATCAGTGATTTATTTGTCTTTACTCAGAAGACCGAATTTGCAGTTTTTTGGTGGGGTTCGCTTCGGAGGCACTCTCAATCTAGAAGATGCTTGGGAACTGGGCTTTGATCACGTAGCTATTGCAACGGGAGCCGGCAAACCCACTATCATCAATATTAAAAATAATTTGAGTCGTGGCATTCGTAAAGCCAGTGATTTTCTGATGGGCTTGCAGCTCAACGGAGGCTTTAAGAAAAATACTTTATTCAATCTAGAAGTCCGCTTGCCCGCAGTGGTTATTGGTGGGGGACTCACTGGAATCGATACAGCTACTGAATTGCTCGCCTATTATCCCGTTCAAGTAGAGAACGTATTGCAACGCTTCGAATCTTTGAGCAAAGAATTTGGTGAAACTGCTGTTTGGGCAATGTGTTCTGAGGAAGAGAAGGAAACTCTTACCACATTTTTAGAACATGGGAAGGCCCTTCGTTCCGAGCGTGATCTGGCTAAGAAAGAAAAGCGCGATCCCAATTTCATTAAGTTATGCCGGCAATGGGGTGGCGTCTCCTTAGCTTATCGAAAAAAGATTCAGGATTCTCCGGCATATCGTTTGAATCATGAAGAAATCATCAAAGCTTTCGAAGAGGGAATCTTTTTTATTGAAAATGTGAGCCCCACCGAAGCAAAGAAAGACCGATTTGGAGCCGTGGAGGCATTGGTATTCAAAAAGGCGAACGGTGAATCTGTAACTCTTCCTGCCCGTACTGTCTGTGTAGCGGCGGGAACAAGCCCTAATACCATTTACGAACGAGAGTATCCGGGGACTTTCAAGCTGGATGCCGATGGCTACTTTTTCCAGAAGCATCGTTTGATTCAGAAAGATGGTGTTTGGAAGCCAGTAGAGGCTCAAGATGGGGAAGCCGGTGGATTTTTCCTTTCTTACAATCACGGACAAAAATTTGTAAGTTATTTTGGAGACAATCATCCAGACTATAACGGAAATGTCGTGAAAGCGATGGCCTCCGCCAAGCATGGGGTTCCTTTCATTGCTGAGCTTTTCAAAGCTGATATCGAAGCCTCTAAGAAGCAACCCTACCCACAAGAAAAGTGGAACTCTTTAGTGAGTTACTTGGAAGCAAGTCTGGTTCCAAGAGTGCACAATGTGGTTCGGCTGACCGACACCATTGTAGAAGTGATTGTGAAAGCAAAGTATGCTGCTCGCAAATTTGAACCCGGACAATTTTATCGACTTCAAAATTACGAAACCTTATCAACTCATTGTGAAGGCACCCAACTTCTCACCGAAAGTCTGGCTCTGACTGGAGCTTGGGTGGATAAAGAAAAAGAACTTCTGAGTATGGTGGTTTTAGAGATGGGAGGAAGTTCAAGGCTATGTGCTTCTCTTCGCCCGGGGGATCCAGTAGTGGTGATGGGCCCTACGGGGACCCCAACCGAAATTCCAAAGAACCAAACTGTTTTGCTAGCTGGTGGAGGTCTCGGAAATGCGGTGTTGCTCTCCATTTCTCGAGCTCTACGGGCTAATGGCAGCAAAGTCGTTTACTTTGCAGGCTACAAGAAGAGTCAGGATGTTTTCAAAAAGAAAGAAATTGAAGACGGAACCGATCAAGTGATTTGGGCCGTAGATAAAGGCTCAGATCCCATCCCTTGTACCCGTTCTCAGGATAGAAGTTTTGTCGGCAATATCGTCGAAGCCATGTTGGCGTATGGCAAGGGGGAGTTGAATGGTTCTCCCATGTTCCCTCTGGATACCGTCGATCACTTTTTTGTGATTGGCTCAGACCGAATGATGGCAGCAGTGACTGCTGCTCGGCACGGAGTTCTGAAACCATTTCTTAAAGAGGATCATGTGTGTATTGCTTCAATCAACTCTCCTATGCAATGTATGATGAAAGAGGTCTGTGCGCAGTGTCTTCAACGCCATGTAGATCCAAAAACAGGTAAGGAGAGTTTTGTGTTCTCGTGTTTTAATCAAGACCAGGTTTCTGATCATGTAGATTACGCCAACCTCAATGATCGTCTCAAACAGAATAGCCTGACTGAAAAGCTCACGAATCGTTACCTGGATGTACTCTTTAAAAAAGGTCGTATAGAGCGTATTTAAGCGTTTGCCTGGTGTTGGACATATTTTAAAAGGCCTCGCGGATCATCTGTGGTAATCCCTTCCACGCCCAGATCCAAAAGTCGCTGCCACTCGTGGGATTCATTTGCAGTATAGACCATCAGTTGAAAACCTGATTTCTTCAGAGCTAACACCTGTGCCTCTGTCACGATTTCTTTAGGTGGGGCTATCCATCCCGTACTGATTTTCTGTGCCCCTAAAAAATCAGGGTTTCGGCGATCCACTAGAGGAATTCTTCGAATGTTGGGATTTTTCACAGCTAAGAGATCCAGAAGTTCCCAATCAAAAGAACGTACGACAGTGTGGTTCCAGCTCCAAAACGTTTCAATACAAGACATAAAATGATTGAGGATTGCCTCGCGGGTTGGGCTCTCAACGTTTTTTATATCATACTTGAGTTCGCAATCTAGCCAAAATTCCTGGGGGACCTTTATCTTTTTAAGAGCTACTAGAACTTCTTGAAGCAACGGAATTTTCAACCGCGGCTCTTTCCACTGAACGGCCTGCAGTTCAGACCACGTGAGATGAGAAATAAAACGCTCAACGGAACAATGGGTGGTTTGTTGGGGTTTGATAAAAAAATCGTGGAACACCACACAGTGGTGGTCTTTCAGCAAGTGGATATCACACTCCACACTGTGGGCTCCTAGCTCTACTGCCTGCAAAATGCTCTCCACCGTATTTTCGTAGGCCTCCAGACTCGCTCCGCGATGCGCTTGGACGTGTAAATGCTGTTTCATGGCCCCTACCTTAAGACTACCGTTCCGCTATAAAAAGACTTATGATGAGTTCATGGTAGGCCTAGAGATAAACTCTTGCAAGGTTGCAGTTTTTGTTTGCACCAATGAGCGCCCTCCTGAAAAGGTGTGTTGCAAAAAGGTTGGAGGCCACGACTTTTACCTCTTACTGAAAGAGCGGGTTAAATCGGCAGGGCTGCAACACAGTCATTGGATTTGCAGAACGGGCTGTTTGGGATTTTGTAATTCGGCAGGAACCACCGTTGCTATTTTCAAACAGGGGCAGATGCCTAAATGGTTCAATGAAATTCAAAATCAGGACATCGATGTGATATGGAGAGAAATCCAATGATAAAAAACCGATTTTTTACAGTTTTTATTTTAATGCACTCCTGGCTGAGTTTTTCTGAAATTGCTATTCCAGGACTTAACCAAAATTTTTTCTCTTTAGATGAATTACCTAGCGACGGAAAACTCGAAATCAAATTGGGCGACAAAACCGAGAGTTTGGAGCTTGGTAAGAATAAATCTCAATATGCGATGGGCCTATTTTTCAGTAAAAAGCACTTGCCGGAGAAGTTTTTCAAGAGCCTAGGGGATCGCCAAGCGCTTCAAATTGCCTTCGGAAATCGGGGAAGCTCATCGAGTGAATTCATGAGTCAGTTCGGGTCTCTTCACTTAAAGTTGAATAGGTTTCCAACCGCCTCACCCACCCGAATAAAGATGCACGACACTCTACAGTTTAAAAAAGAAAAATCTGACAGTGCTTTTCTTATTTTAAACTCGAGTCAGAGTCGATTCACGGCAGAAGAACAAGAGAAACTCAAAACGACTTTTTTTTCAGAAAGTGGGGATGTCACGCTCAACACAAGCGAAGCTCCACAATCGGTTTGGGTTAAACACGAGGGGCAACGACTTGCTTTCAAGCGACAGCTCCTTCAAGTAACCCTAGTGGCGACCTTGGGAACTCCTTTCAATAATGAGAAGGGACAAGTCACCGGTACTTTTAAAACGCCTGTATATTGGCCTGCCAGCCCCGAAGCTTCCGCCTGGATGCAGAAGCTCACCCAAAGCCACTTGGAGAGAGCTCCGGAGATTACGCCTCCCGAACAAGCCCCCCGCAGTTTAGCTTCACCCGAGGACCCTCAGAGAGCCAAAAATATAAGTACTGAATAATATTGGCTTTATTTACTCCCCCCGTTCATCTGGGGTTAACAGCGCAGCCCGCCAAAAACGCATTGTAATTATTGCAAAAATTTCATAGCATGGCGGCCACTTATGCACTCCAATGCGCACAAAATGGGTGAAAATTTTAAGCTCTTCACCTGCACGGCCAACGTTCCTTTGGCAAAGTCCATTGCGGATGAACTCGGCATGCCGCTTGCTCAAGCAGAAGTGCGTCGTTTTTCTGATGGCGAAATCTTTGTAGAAGTTCATGAGAGTGTCCGTGGCTGTGATACCTTTGTTGTTCAGCCCACATGTCATCCCATTAATGACAGTTTGATGGAGCTTCTGATTATGACCGACGCTCTCAAACGCTCGTCGTGTCACTCCATCACTGCGGTCATGCCCTATTACGGCTACGCTCGCCAAGATAGAAAAGTGCAACCGAGAGTCCCCATCACTGCTAAATTGGTTTCAGATTTACTGACAGCTGCGGGAGTCGACCGCGTGATTGCGATGGACCTGCACGCGAGCCAAATTCAAGGCTTCTTCAATATTCCTTTTGATCACTTGTATGCAAAGCCAGTCATTTTAAATCACATCCGACAACATTATGATTTAGGCCAACTCGTCGTTGTTTCTCCGGATTCGGGCGGTGTGGAACGCGCTCGTGCTTATGCAAAACGACTCGATTGCGGTTTGGCGATCATTGATAAACGCAGACTTCGTCCTAATGAAGCGCAGGCTATGAACCTCATCGGAGATGTGAGAGGTAAGCATGCCGTGATTGTTGACGATATGATCGATACGGCTGGAACTTTAATTCAAGCCGCTAATGTTGTTTTAGAAAAAGGGGCTCAATCCGTGAGTGCAGCTTGCACTCATGGCGTTTTCTCAGGGACAGCGTATGAAAGAATTCAGGAAAGCAAACTGAAGGAAATCATTTGCTGCAATACGATTCCCCTTTCCCCTTTAATGAATCAAGTCCCTAAAGTGACTTG
>RFNT01000239.1 GCA_009927045.1 bacterium
CCCAGATTTTGCTCAGTCCATGATTTTTGAATTGCATTGAGGAATCGTTCATACGCTCTTTCTGCTACTCCGGGGCGCACAGAACGCACTTCCATTCCCATTAATCCGGGCTGATCAAATTTGTCGTGACCCCTAAAACCCACCCAAGCCATCTTCACACGATCCTGCATCCGATAAGATCGGCCATTGCCTTGAGCCACTAAATAGTCTGCCACTTCGTTGAGCTGGTCCGCTCCCAGCCAACCAAAAAATTGAACTTCCTCTTCATTCACCACGGCTTTGCGTTCTCGAATCGGTCTTCCCTCTTCCATGACGGTGATCATTTCGGCGGCTAAATTCACTCGCCGGAAAAAGTCCGCATTCAGAGGCCCAATCACCTTGGGCTCTGCTCGAAGGGCTTCTACGGGAATGGGTGTGACCACATAGACATGCTGATGTGTGGGTTGCACCCCCAACAACTCTTGAAAATCTGAAGCTGCACGACTCACTTCTCCAGCAGGCCTTGCTAAGCGAAAATGGAGTTCAACACCTCGAGGATCATTTTCGGGACCCATATACTCAATGGGGCCTTTTAAATAATCCCTCGGCCGAAGGGTATGAATCCCTGGTGTGAACTCACGATTCATAAACTGATGGACCTGATAGAGCTGCAGCTCGAGTTCATCAACCAATTGAACTCCGGGAATTCGTCTCTCATCAAAAAATGAAGTTTCTTTATCGAAGGAAGCAATAGAAAGCAGTTTCATTTTTTTGGCTGGGGAGAGTTCGGCCCAAGGGGTAGCTCGAATCTCTGGCTCTGTTTTTCCCGGAAACCATTCTCGAACCTCACGTGTGATTTTTGAGGAAGCAAAGAGCTCTCCAACAAGTCCGGAGCTGGTTGTAAAGAGCGATAACACTGGGGGCGTGTTTTCCATTTCTAGTTCTACCGAGGTGTCCTGAGCTGGTTCCGCCAACTTATAAAAAGCTGGAAAACATTCTAAAACTTTTGACTGAGTAGTGACCGGTGCCTGGTCGGTTCCCCAAAGGAGGGCGCCTAAAATCCAGCTCACAAGGAATGACATTTTAAAAAACGCACGTACCACAGCAGGAGTCATTGCAAACCTGGCACCAACTCAACTCACCAACGCGCACCGAAGGAATACTGGGCACGCAGATTGCTTTCGTCCCCCCCAGGAAAGTGAGAGGGTCTTCATGAAGCAGTGGTTGTGGATTAGCGTGGCAGTAGTTTCTTTGGTTGTGTTTTCAAGGCAGGGAACGCTCAGGCAGCCTAATTTAAAACCAGAGGAAACGTCTGCTAGAACTGCCGAGTCTGTTACAAGAAGTGTTTGCTTGGGCCGTGAAATGGCACTACTGCCTAAGCTGATTAAAGCACGTTCCTCTGTTTCTGGCACCCCGATCCTGTTAAAAGTCTCACAACCTAAATATTCAGGACCCGAAAGTTGTACAACCGAAACAAGTGAACTGGGTTGGCAAACACTGCACTACGCTTTTCCCTCGAAAGCCCCCATCAAGATTTCTGTTTATACTTCCGCTTTCGGCAGCTTGCTCTGGAAAAGCGAGCGGAGTTTCACGGTGGACCTCGTCCGGCTAGTGAAAAAGCAAAGTGATAAGGAAATCTATCAACTGGTCATCCATGATCCCAACACTCAAATCCGTTATGATTTTGAACTGAACCTAGATACTTCTCGAGTCAAACTGAGAATTCTACCTTGAAAATCTTGTCCCCTCCGCGCTGAACACTCACTAGTCGTAGCCTCTGCGTATGCTCGATAAGTGGTTAAATCCCAAGAGGATTCAGCACTGTCGACCTTTTTTACAGGCACGATCTTCCTCTCGCGTATTCCCTCCTCCTCATTCGTAGACTTTTTCCTCTTCTTAGCTAACTCATCGAATGTTCTGGCATGGTCCCTTTCTTGCTCCATTTCAGACCCATCGGGGGAATCCATGGGTACATCAAGGCACTTAATGATCGCCGTCTTGCTTTTGGCAGTGGCTCATAGTCGGGCAGACTTAAATCACCGCAGTTTGGAAAACCCATCACAGGGTAAAAGAGGGATAGAGCGCACGTGGAGTCCCAAGACATTGATTGCGGGGATGTGGGACCGGATCAATGGGCCCCACACTGAGAATTGGTCTCAAAAGCCCCCGGACTTGTTCGAATCAGAGCTTTCTTCAATCCGCGCTCGTCTGAAGGATTTTCCACACAATTTGGACAATGCAGAAATAGCTTCCCTAAAAAACCGACTGGAAAAATTAGAAAACACTCAAACTGTTTTGATCAAGCAACTGGAGCGGATCAAATCTAATATTGCTGAAGACTGGTCCGGCGGAGAAAAAAAGAAGCTTGAAGATGTGATTCGGGCCCTTGAGCTCAGACTCCGGGAAGTGCAACAAGTGCAATCGGCTTTTAAACGAGGGGAGAATTAGTCCATGAACCATTTAC
>RFNT01000218.1 GCA_009927045.1 bacterium
TGCGGTGGATCCGTTGGCATCGACTTCACGGTTGCTGTCTCCGGAAGTTCTCGGAGAAGAACACTACCGAGTGGCTCGCGAGGTTCAGCGAATTCTACAGCGCTACAAAGACCTGCAAGACATCATCGCAATTTTGGGTATGGATGAGTTGTCTGAAGAAGATAAAATCACTGTGGCGCGTGCTCGAAGACTGGAAAGATTCTTGTCTCAACCCTTCTTCGTGGCAGAGCAATTCACAGGTAATCCCGGAAAATATGTAGAAGTGAAAGACACCGTGAGGGGCTTTAAGGAAATTTGCGAGGGCAAATACGACGACTTGCCAGAACAAGCCTTCTATATGGTGGGCACTATTGAAGAAGCGATTGCTAAAGCTGAAAAGCTTAAAGGAGCGCAGTGATCGTCATTGATCTCGTCACACCCACACGAAAACTCGTGGAGGGACTTAAAGTAGACTGGGTGAAGATCCCGGGCTACCGAGGGGAGCTGGAAGTTCTTCCGGGCCATCGAGACCTTTTGACGCTACTTTCGACTGGCATCTTGGTGGCACATCAGGGAGCGAAGGAGCGCAAGTTCGCAATCAGTTATGGATTTGCAGAAGTGCGTAACAATCGCGTTCTCATTATGGCAGAGACAGCGGAAGAGTCGACGGACATTGATAAAGCCCGTGCACAGGCCGCAAAAAAGCGCGCAGAAGAGAAATTGGTTCAAGGTGTGATGACCGAACCCGAGTTCAAAAAACAACAATTGAAGTTACAACGAGCAATCATCCGACAAACCATATCTTCCTGAATTGAGGGATGACGGTGGAAGCTTCGTTAAAAATCAACGAAATCTTTTTTAGTATCCAGGGCGAAAGCCTGTTGGCAGGCAAACCAACGGTGTTTGTGCGCACAGCTGCGTGCAATTTGCGCTGCACGTGGTGCGATACCAAGTATTCCTATTGGCAAGGGAACGTTATGGGAATACCGGAAATTCTAGAAAAAGTGAGAGCTTTTGGGGGCAAGTATGTTTGTCTGACGGGGGGTGAGCCCCTGGGTCAGCGAGGATCTTTGGACCTGATGCGGGGCCTGCTGAAAGAGGGGTACACCGTTTCTTTAGAGACGAATGGAAGTTTTTCAATCAAGGAAGTGCCTTTAGAGGTCGTGAAAGTAATTGATGTGAAGTGCCCTGAGAGTGGCGAAAGTGAGAGTATGGCTTGGGAAAACTTGGCCCTTGCAAGGCCCCACGATCAGTTTAAGTTTGTGGTGGCGTCGAAAGCGGATTTCGATTGGGCCTTAAAAGTCTGCGAGGAACACCACCTCGAGGAAAAATGTCATATTTTGTACTCCCCCGTTCATGGGAAAGTAAAACCGCATGAATTGGCTCGTTGGATTCTGGATTCCAAAGCTCCTGTGACCATGCAGGTGCAGCTCCATAAAGAAATTTGGGGTCCTAATGAGCGCGGCGTTTAAGGCTTACCAGTTCCTTGCCGTATAGGCCCTTTTCCATTAGAAATCATGGGATTATGCCAGTCCCTCAAACACAACCGAAGCCCGAATGGCTGAAAATTCGTCCTCCTGGCGGAGAAGCTTTTGCTGAAATCAAAGAGCTGGTTAAAAGTTTAAAACTCCATACCGTTTGTGAAGAAGCCAGATGCCCAAACATGGCTGAATGTTGGGGCGGGGGTACTGCGACTTTGATGCTGATGGGGGATACCTGCACTCGCGGCTGCAAATTCTGTCATGTCAAAACAGGAAATCCGAAGGGGCTTTTGGATCACGACGAGCCCGAAAAAGTTGCCAAAGCGCTGGGTGTTTTAAAATTAAAATATGTTGTTCTGACTTCTGTCGACAGAGACGATCTTTCCGATGGTGGAGCAGACCACTTTTCTAGAACCGTAGAAGCCATCAAAAAAGCTTCTCCTGAGACCATCGTTGAAATTTTGATTCCAGATTTTTTAGAAGATGAATCCGCGCTTAGGAGAGTGGCATTTTGTGGCGCTGAAGTGATTGCCCACAATATCGAAACTGTGGAGCGGCTCACCAAAAAGGTGCGTGATGGACGGTGTGATTATCAAATGTCTCTCAACGTTCTGGATAAAATAAAAACAATGAACCCCAAGGTTTACACCAAGTCTTCGCTGATGTTGGGGTTGGGCGAAAAGCCAGAAGAGGTTTTAAAATCGATGGACGATCTCAGAGCCGTTGACGTGGCAGTGCTCACGTTGGGGCAATATTTACGGCCGACTGATTGGCATCTAGCGGTTGAGGAATATATTCATCCAACGGTTTTTAAAGAGCTAGAGCAAGAAGGACTCAAGCGCGGGTTTCTGTGCTGTCCATCGGGGCCTCTGGTTCGTAGTTCGTACCGAGCGGGCGAAAAATTTTTGGAGGGTTTAATTCGTGCTGGAAAAACACTCGAAGTCTAAAAAGAAAAAACCAACTGGTAATGGTCACGCGAAGCCAGCCTCTGTCCTTCGTTCGGATTGTTTTCGTGTTTTAGACGATTCCAATCGTCCTAATTCGAAAGTGGAACCGAAGTTGTCCAAAGAAGTTCTGCTGCGGATGTATCGTCAGATGCAATGACTCGCTTTTTCGACGAGCGCGGGATGCTCCTGCAGCGTCAGGGCAGAATTGGGTTTTATGTCCCTTCGTTTGGCCAGGAAGCGATTCAAATCGGGACGGCGAACGCACTGAAAGCCGGTGACTGGGTTTTCCCCAGTTATCGAGAGCCCGGAGTTTTTATTTCCAGAGGCGCGAGCCTTTTTAAAATGCTTTGCAATCTCTGGGGGAATCGAAGCGATGTGTGTAAAGGCCGGCAAATGCCGAATCACTACAGCTTTGC
This sequence comes from bacterium, assembly GCA_009927045.1. GTDB lineage: Bacteria > Bdellovibrionota > FAC87 > UBA2466 > UBA2466 > RFNO01. Next base: position 2,824 of record RFNT01000218.1, read on the forward strand.
AGACTTGAAGTTGTTTAGCGTTTCAAGCCCCATTTCCACACAAGTGATTCAGGCTGTTGGTGCTTCTCTTGCTTCGAAACTGAGAAAAGAGAAGGATATCGCAATCACTTACTTTGGAGACGGTGGAACTTCGGAAAACGATTTCCATACAGGGCTTACTTTTGCTGGCGCCATGAAAACGCCGACCGTTTTTATCTGTACTAATAATCAATTCGCTATTTCAGTCCCAACCTCAAAGCAGACCGGTGCTGCGCGAATGGCCGACAAAGCCATTGGGTATGGGATGCCCGGGATTGCTGTCGATGGAAATGATGTGCTCGCTGTTTACAAAGCCACACAAGAAGCTGTGGATCGGGCGAGAAATGGTGAAGGCCCCACGCTGATCGAGTGTGTTACGTTCCGAATGGGACCCCACTCCTCTTCGGATGATCCCACGCGGTATCGAGATCAGGCGCTTTATGAGGCGTGGTTGAAGCGCGATCCCATTCAGCGCTTTCGTCAATATTTGGAATCCAAAAAACTATGGGATCAGAAACAACAGGATATTTTAGAGAAAGAACTCAAAGCTACTTTAGCGGACGCTGTTGAAAAAGCGGAAGCGGAGCCTGCTCCAAGCATTGAAACACTTTTTGAGGATGTCTATAGCGAGATGACCCCGCAGCTCTTAGAACAGAAAGCAGCACTAGAAATGGAACAGGAGCTTCGTGGGAAGTTCGAAAATACGAGTGAGGCATTTCCTCTTTAAGGAAGAATTATGGCAAATCTGACTTTAGTCCAAGCAGTTCGAGATGCATTAATGACTGAAATGGCGTTGGATCCGACGATCGTTCTCATGGGTGAAGATGTGGGTCTCAATGGTGGCGTTTTTCGGGCCACAGAAGGACTCCAAAAAGAATTTGGTGAAGAGAGAGTCATGGATACTCCCCTTGCTGAGAGTGGCATTATCGGATTGGCCTTGGGGATGGCCTTGAATGGCATGCGACCGGTGCCAGAAATCCAATTCATGGATTTTATTTATCCTGCATTTGATCAAATTGTGAGTGAAGTTGCCAAACTCCGATATCGAAGTGGCGGGGACTTCAAATGTCCCATGGTCATTCGTACTCCCTATGGTGGAGGCATCAAGGGCGGACACTATCATTCTCAAAGCACCGAAGCTTATTTTGCCCACACGGCTGGTTTGAAAGTGGTGATTCCTTCGAATCCCTATGACACTAAAGGCCTTCTCATTGCGGCCATGCGTGATGAAGATCCTGTTTTGTTCATGGAGCCGAAGCGGCTGTATCGCTCACTCAAAGGCGAAGTGCCAGAAGAAGCTTACACTGTAGAAATTGGAAAAGCCCAGGTGGTCCGACCTGGTTCTGATGTTACCCTGATTGCTTGGGGCGCCATGGTTCCTGTGTGCTTGAAAGCTGCAGAGCTGTGTGAACCTCGAGGAGCTGATTGCGAAGTGATTGATCTACGCACTTTAGTGCCTCTGGATGAGGAAACCATTTTGGAATCCGTCAGAAAAACAGGTCGAGTGGTGATTGTCCACGAAGCGCAAAAGACGTGTGGTTTTGGAGCCGAAATCAGCGCGCTCATTTCTGAAAAAGCAATTTTGTCGCTCGAGGCACCTATTATTCGAGTGGCAGGATTGGACACCCCTTTTCCATACACATTAGAGCATATTTATTTGCCGGATCCAGAGCGGGTAGCTCTGGCGGTTGGCAAAGTGAAAAATTTTTAGTGAAGGAGAAACTGAATGGACTTTAAATTACCAGATATTGGTGAAGGCATTCACGAAGGCGAAATTATCAAATGGCTTGTTAAAACGGGCGAAAAAGTCGCAGCCGATCAGCCCATGGTGGAAGTAATGACTGATAAAGCCACGGTGGAAATACCTTCCCCGATTTCAGGAACCATCCAAACCGTTTATGCAAAGGAGGGTGAAACCATTGAAGTGGGTAAAGTCCTGGTGGTGATTCAGGAAGAGGGAAAGGCAGCCCCTGCTCCAAAGCCCGAACCCAAGAAAGCAGAAGCTCCCGCTGCAAAGCCGACCGCTCCCAGTAGTCGAGAAGTAACCCCGGTTGCCACCACCGAAAGTAAGGCCGTACCTTTTGGGGTTTTGGCGACGCCGGCGACCAGAAAGCTTGCGAGAGATTTAGATGTAGATTTGGGTGCAGTGAACGGCACGGGACTCCATGGCCGGGTCACCAAAGAAGATGTGCAAATGGCGTATGAAGGCCAATCGGCTGCAGCTCCTCGTCCCTCGCACACGGCTGTTAGTTCTACTTCTGTAGTGCCGCACACGATTCCAACTTTAGCAGCTCCTCAGCGAGGCGCCTTGCAAACGATTCCATTGCGAGGAGTTCGTAAGAAAATTGCGGAGGCCATGCAACATTCAAAGCGAACAGCAGCACATTTCACTTACGTAGAAGAAGTAGATATGTCTGCGGTGGTTCAATTGCGGGCTTCGGTATTAGAAGAAGCAAAACGCAGAAACGTAAAACTGAGCTATTTGCCGTTCATCATCAAAGCACTGATTCCTTGTTTACAGGAGTTCCCGTATTTGAATTCCTCTCTGAATGATGAAAAAGAAGAAATCGTTTTGAAAGGCGATTACAACATTGGGATTGCAACGGACACCCCCAACGGTTTGATTGTGCCGGTGATCAAAGGGGCCGATCAGAAAAACATTTGGCAGCTCGCCACTGAAATTTCTGTACTTGCAGAGAAGGCGCGCACGGGAAAAGTAGCTGTAGACGATCTTAAAGGCGGAACGTTTACGATTACCAATGCGGGTTCTATCGGCGGTGTTTTTGCGACTCCCGTGATCAACCACCCAGAGGTGGCGATTTTAGGGGTGAATGCCATTCGTAAAAGACCTGTTGTGAAAGGCGACCAAATAGCCATCGCGGATATGATGTTCTTATCGCTTTCCGTAGATCACCGAGTGGTTGACGGGGCGGACGCAGCCCGATTCATGAACCGCATGGTCTTTTTCCTCTCTGAACCCACGCGATTGGTGTTTGCATGAAAACTTTCGATGCGATTGTGATTGGTGCCGGTCCTGGTGGATATCCTTGCGCGATTCGTCTCGCTCAAGAGGGAAAAAAAGTCGCCATTGTTGAAAAAGATAAGTGGGGAGGGGTATGTTTGAATGTGGGATGTATCCCCTCTAAAGCCCTCATCCATGCCTCTTCTCAGTTTCATAAAACCCAACACTTAAGCGAAATGGGAATCCAAGTGGGCGCCCCCAAGCTCGATATGGAAAAAATGCAGATCTGGAAAGGTGGGGTGGTGAAACAGTTGACCCAGGGCGTGTCAGGGCTACTAAAAATGAATGGCGTTACCGCGTTTTCTGGAAATGCCGTTTTTAAAGATGCGCACACGCTAGAAGTTTCCGGAGCCCAGGGCAAGGAAACGCTCTCTGCAAAAGATATTGTGATTGCGACTGGTTCTCGAGTCGTTGAGATTCCCATACTCAAATTCAATGGCAAAAACATTTTAGATTCGACTCAGGCCCTCGACCTCAAAAAGCTACCAAAACAGTTCCTGGTGGTGGGAGGCGGTTTCATTGGATTAGAAATCGGAATGGCCTATGCAAAGCTCGGGTCCAAAGTGACTGTGGTCGAGGCGCTCGACCAGCTCTTGGCTTCCGTTGAAAAAGAGTTGGTGCAAGTTGTAGAGAAAAAAATGCGTGAGCTCGGAATGACCGTACTCACGAGTACGAAAGCATTGGGCCTTAAAGAAAAAGATCCCGCCAAGGAAAGCGTGCTTCATTTAGAAGTCGAAACGAAAGACGGAAAGAAAACGCTGGAGGCGGACGCTATTTTGGTTTCCGTGGGAAGAAGGCCTAACTCTGATGGCCTGGGACTTGAAAAGATCGGGGTGAAGCTGGATTCAAAAGGCAACATCCAAACGGACAATCAAGGTAAGACCAGTGTGGCTGGAATTTGGGCAATTGGTGATGTTAACGGAGCGCCACAACTCGCTCATCGAGCCACCCAAGATGGCCTCTTAGCAGCTGCTGCTATTTGTGGTGAAAAAGCATATCGGGATTACAAGACAGTTCCTTGGGCTGTGTTTGTGGATCCAGAAATTGCCACAGCTGGACTGACCGAAAAAGAAGCTAAGGAAAAAGGAATTGCTTACAAAGTCGGTAAGTTTCCTTTTGCTGCAAACGGTAGAGCACTCAGCACCAACGAAGCACACGGCTTTTTTAAAGTTTTGATTGATGAAAAAACGGAGAGCGTGATTGGAGTTCACATTGTCGGTCCGGAAGCATCTAATCTGATTGCAGAAGCAACGCTCGCTATTGAAATGGGGGCTAGCGTGGAAGACTTAGTGCGAACCATTCACACGCATCCAACTTTGCCAGAAGCTTTTCCGGAGGCCGTGGAACTTGCTTTTTCCAAAGCCATTCACGTTTTCAAACCTAAACGCTAGAGGGGTGCAGTGGTACCTAGAATGGAAGTCGTGGACTTGGGACTGTGTGAGTATCCCAGAGCCTACGAAATTCAAAAACAAACTTTAGAGGAAAAACGGAGAAACCCGTTATTCCCCGATCGGCTGTATTTGGTCGAACATCCGCGAGTATTTACCTTTGGCCGGAAAAGCGCACAGGATCTCCGGCGGCCCTCCCCTTCTTTTGTGATTGAGCGCGGAGGAGAAGCCACCTTTCATAATCCGGGTCAGTTAGTGGCGTATCCGATTTTGTCTTTAAGAGAAGGTGAACGGGACATCGGATTTTATTTGAGAAGTCTGGAGCAAGTAGTGATGGAGACCATTGCTCACTGGGGAATCGTTAGCGCAAGAACAGAAGGTGCTACGGGTGTTTGGGTTGAAGAGGGGCAGAAAAAAATTGCAAGTATAGGTGTAGCTTTGAAGGGTTGGATCACGCTGCATGGGATTGCTCTCAATGTGGAAAATGATCTGCAGGGGTTTCACGAAATTCATCCCTGCGGGTTTTCGGGAGCTGTCATGACCTCGATGAAAGAGATCCTGGGAGAGCGCTGTCCTCGGCTGGAGGAAGTCAAAAGAAAGCTTGTATTAAGCTTTGAAAAACACTTCGATAGAAAGCGGCTTTCGTGAAGCCCGCATTCTTTGTTGGGAGTCTTCCTTTTCTCAACGTGCCCGCAGCAATTGAATTCGTTCAGAAAGAATCTGCTCACTTGCCCTTTTTGCCTCAGTTACCAGAACTTAATCCCCAAGAAGACATGATTGGCCAGGTTTTACGAGGATTTGAATTGGGATTCTGGGACGAACAGGCTTCATGCGCCCTAGAACTTTTTCAAAACACGTTCTGTGAGAGCCCGCGATTCAAAATTCAAATCGCCGGGCCCAACACTATTGCTCGCACGCTCTCTCTTCCCTTTGAAAACATTGCTCCTCAATGGTTTACCTTGGTGCAGGGGCTCCACCAGCAACTCCGCCAGGGCAGCTTCACCGGTGAGCTCTGGATCCAAATCGACGAACCCTACCTCCCACATAAAGGTACGGCCTTACTTTTGGCGGAGCTTCAGCCAAAGTTGCACCGGACCTTCTTCGGGCTTCACTCCTGTGCTACGGTTCGACCCGAGGCAGATCCCGAGCTGTGGGCGGGGCTTCGGTTTATGGCGTTCGATTGTTCCAAAACCCCGGTATCCGATGCTGAAAAAAGGCTTTGGGATCAGTGGCTACAGGAGGATTCTCGCCGGGTGTTGGCCTGGGGGCAGTCCCTGAATCAGCCGCTTGAAGATTCCTGGGCTCTCGCCCAGCCTCAAGTTTGGAGGTCCGCCCCTTGCGGGCTCTACGGCCAACGTCTATACTGAGGCCCATGTTTCCAAAGAAAGCAGACAATCCAGCAACTGGAAAAGCAGATCGAAAGAAGCCACCCCGGCACTATGCGGTGATCGATCAACGAGGGTGTACGGGTTGTCATGCCTGTATTCCTGTTTGCCCAGTTGATTGCATTGAACAAGTTCCTGGCGTTGAACATCCAGATTTCATGCGACTAGTGGAAGTGGACCAAGACCGATGCATTGGTTGCGAAGCTTGCGCAAAAATTTGTCCTTGGGAAACCATTTTCATGGAATCTCCCGCAGAGTACGAAGCCAAAATGAAAGAATGGACAGTGCGTTCAGTGCTGTACGAAGGCTTAGGGACTCAAGAAATACCTACAAACAACAACCAAAAGTAAGGCCGTACCTTTTGGAGGTCAGAAGCCGCGTAAGTGGGCGGCGATTTCTTCGGGCGTTCGATAGCCCGGAGCTTTGCGAGCTACTTTGGAGATAATGAAATAAAGTTTTTCGTCTGTGTTGCTAGGAGAGCGGACAATCCCATTTCGTTCAATCAAGCGCGTGACCACTTGAAAAGCCATACGATGGTTGCCATCGTTGAGTAAGTGAGAACCAGCGATATCTCGGATCACCACCCCAATTTTTTCCCAAAACGAATTTCTGTAGCTTGCGTTGATGAGGACTTGTTCAAATGATTTTCCCGGAAGCGGCGCAATCGGAAGAAGGGGCGTGGATAGAGATTGAGCAATCTCTTCAAGTTCCTTTACCGAAATGCCCTCCGCAAATCCCCCATTGAGAGGATTTTGTCGGACCAGCTTGGGATAAACCGAAGTGCAATCGGTTGCAAAAACAAAATCGCCCAGCCCCAAAGGGCTGAGCGATAAATAGATCCAAGCGAATAAGTGAATTTTCACTGACTGCTTTGGCTTGGGCTCACGGTCTCTTCAGGCTGCTCTTTATCATCCAGCGAAAGAGAAACCGCTTTGGCGCCTTCAAACTCTACATTCACTGCAATCTTCGATTCCCCACCGCGACTTTCTGTGGTGGTGATTGCTAAGCTCGTAATAGCAGCTGCTGTTGCAGGCACTGCGAGTTTCTTCATGAGCTGAGCCATCACTCGGCAGGATCGAGCCATGCCTTTATGCCCGCAATCCGAGGGGCAGACTAATTTCTTCAGTGTCTCAAGCTGTTCTTTCACGCTGCCTTTGATGCGTTTAACGAGATCCGTAAGGAAGAGCCCTTCTCTGCCTAATTTTTTATATTCGGCTTCGTTTTCAGGGGTTTTCTCTCGAGATTTTACAAAAGCTTCTTCACGCACCCGTAAGCCATCACGAGCGGCACTGTCTAAACCTTGAAATTGTCCTTCGAGCGATTTTCGGACTTCTTCTCGAACTTCAGCTCGAGAAGCTTTTACAGAAGCGTCTACCACATCACGGCGGGCTTTTTCGGTTTCAGAAGCTTCTACTGGGCGCTTTTTGGATCCTTCCGGAGCGGGACCACGTCCTTCAGAAATACTACCGCAGGCACCGTTACAGCCATCTTTGTGTTCGCCCTGGCGCGCGCCTCTTTCTCGCTCTAAGCGTTCACGTTCTGATGCTCTTTTGGGAGCGGATCGCTTTGCTGGAGTCTCAGCAATGAGAGGCTGAGCTAATCCCAGCAATAATCCAAACACTGAAAGCAACGACAACGCTTGTTTCATACTGTCTCCTTTTTCCGTGAAGTTCTCATTGTATCTCGAAACGGAGAGTGAAAAAAGGCGCTTTGTACTACTTGTTGAGGAGATCCGCACACTGATTACTTGCGTCTAACTCTTTACCAAGCTCTTGGGCAGCGAATCTGCCCACGCCGTTTGAGTTTGCGGCGCTGTCCCAATAGATGAGTCCGACTCCCCTGCCCAAATCCGCGGCCTTAGCCCACCAGGCGGTCTCGGATACCGACTCCCATCGGGTGGGATTCATTTCTTGAAGAGGGCCACCTAAAAACACTACTGGTTTTTTGATGAGGAGCGCGAGTTGCGTTCGTTGTTGGGCGTTGAGATTTCCCAGCACCACAAGACGAGCGTCCCCCAGGTTCTGGAGTTCCGAGGACACAGCATTGAGCGTTTCTTCGAAGCTCAGCGTCTTCCAGTCGCTGCCCGTTTTATCCGGTTCTGAAAAACTCAAAAACAAAAACTCCTGCTTCTTGATTTGCATGCGTTGGAAAGTCTGAAAAGGGGGTTTTCCCTCAAGGTTGCGTAAATTGGTGCTGATGAAAGGAAGTTTGTGTCCTTTAATGTCGGATTGAAAACCCATCAGCGATGGTTCCAAATCTCTCAAGTCGACTGCATACAGAGCGACTCCTGCAAGTTCCCATACTTTGAGGAGTTTCTTTCTCCATTCCGAAATCTTTTTTTCCGATACCTCTTCTGCAGGCGGAATTAAAAAGGAAAAAGCAGGTCCTACCTGAAGAAACAAATCTGTAGGGGTGAGTTCTATCTTCTTACAGAGACGACCAATCCCCCCCAAATCTATCAATGAACATCCGGCCTGGCCAAAGTTGAGGCCCACTCCGTTTTGAAACATAAAGACGGGATACGCCTCCGGAGCTACCGCATTTTTTCTCGTCAGACAGCTCCCAAGGGCTAAAGTAATGATCAAAAAGGACGCAGCTAACAGCGGACGTTTCACTGCGGCCGCCTTTCGAAAAATTCTTCGGCAAGGACAGAGGCGCGCTGAGGATCTAACTCTTCTAAAATCACGATGAGCTCCTGTTTTGCCTGCTGTGAAGTCGTTCTGGATCGCAAACGCGTTCGACAAGCTCTGCGCTTTCCTCTGGGCTCGACCGTTCACCCCTTGAGACGACCGTGCACCTGTGAAGCGAGCAGCGCCCCCTTGACCGTCGGATGCGCGACCAAAATCTGGCAGAATATGTTCTTCGGCAAGAAACTGAGTCACACGTTCAGCAGCCGTTCGGACTTGTTGACCGGCGGAACGCTCGAAGTTCTGGAGTGCTTGCAGAGCTGCAGGTTTATCTGAAAAGTGTTGTTGCGCAAAAGCAGAGTTCGGTTGAGTTACAGCGCCCATCGTGAGCGCCGGTGTCACTAAGGATCTCGCAGCGGCCATTTGTGGAAGTGTTTCAGAGAGGCCGCCGATGAGATTCACTACGCCCTCAAACCGCGCCATTTGTTGTTGATACTCAGCCACTCGCTCTGGGGTTTCACTGCCAGCAAGCCGTTGGAGATTCACAGTCGCCGCTCTCAAAGCCGCATGTTCTTTTTGCAGTTGGGCATTCAGTTCTTTGAAAAGGCCATCTTGCTCTCTTAAAAGTTCAGCAGAGCGCTTGGAGTGGTTCCAAGCCCCCTCGCGGGAAATTTGTAACAACTCTTCATTGATTTGAACCAAACGGCGCGCTCCTTCGGGGCTTATCACCGCCCCCGAACGCACTACCTCTTGAAAACGACTATTCGCTTCCCGCAGACGACTTTCAACAAACTCCTGATAACCCCGACGTGTTTCAGGTGTCGCCTGAGCGAGATCTTGTGGCCGAAGAGACGCAATGACAGAAGCCATCAATTCAGCTTCCACCCGAGGGTCGACTTTTGCATTTTGAGGGTCACCGCCCCTTCTAAAAAGCTGGCTCAATAAAGTTCTGGAATCTGATTTTGATTTCCGTGCCTGCTCCCGGAGAGAAGAGCGGAGGGCTTCAGCGCCCCCGGAAAGGTAAACTTCTTGTAAGCGTCGATGCTCTGCCCGCTGGATTCCAGAGCGGGTAATACCCAAACCGATGTACATGGAAGTAGCGTTGTGTTGCAGGAACTGGCGAGTCCAATCTTCCCAATTAGCAGCTTCAGTCCCGGTATAACCATGCATTGCTTGGCTGACCCCAGCTCGAGTTGATGCATCGATACCGGTAAATAAAAGAGTGCCCATGAGGAGGTTTGCCGCATTCGGGGTGGTTCTGCCCAGAGTTCGCATGAGCGCATTGGAAGAAGCCCCCGCTGCTCCAAACCGAGCACCCTCAACCGTGTTATGGATGAAAGCTTCAGTAAGTCGTTGGGTATCGGTACGGGGTCCCCCTTCTCTAAATTTTTCCTCGTGTCGAAGGCTGTCTCTTGAACGCCCAAAGCCAAAATCAGAAAGTTGTTGAGGTCCTAAGCTTGGGATCTGCACGGTTCCAGAAACTTCGCCCAGCGTTCCAGCAAAGCCCATTTCTAGGGGCAGTGCTACAAACCGGGGCCCAGGAAGCTTAGCCAAGCTGAGGTCCCGAAAAAACTTGGCGCTGTCAGTGAATTGTTGGACGCGATCAAAGTTTGCAACGCTTGAAAGGAAATCTCTTTTTCTAGAGAACGGAACTGCTTCGCCGTGGAGTCCTTGGATTTCATCGATCACTCCGTTGTGATCAATATCGAGCGATTGTTCGAGTTCGAATTCGAACATGGCCTGGAGGAAAGCTTTCCGTTTCTCAGGTTCGGTGGGTAGCCCTTGGGAATCTCGAGGGCCCCATTTGGGATCAGAACCCGGATGTTCGGGATACTTCTTCCAGGGCTCGCCTTTTCGACCCAAGGCAATTTTTTCCTCAATTAAGTGGTGCGTGTTGTTCGGAAACGAATGGATGATCCCTTCCGCTAGCAAATCAATCCCCGAAAATGCTGTTGAAGTGATGAGCCCGTGCTTCGTTGCTGCTACGTAGCCGGTTTTAATTGCATTCAATGCTTGCAAGCTCTCAGAGTATTCCTTGCTGCAAATGCAGCTCTGCCCGTTCCTTGTGCAATTTGTGCGAGCGGCCCGACCAGCTTGGCGGGGAGTGAAACTGCGCCCAGGGGAAGTGTCGCTACCATCACTGAGAGTGAGTGGATCGTTTCCACTTTTGAAAGCAGTTTATGGATCGCTTCTTCTTCTTGGTTCAAGAGGCGTCGCATTTCATGGACCTCGTTGCCACGGAACTGGTCTGCAGTGAGTCCCTGCCCGTTTGCCACTGGGATTTTTCCAAGCTGCCCCAAGGCTTGCCGAAGCTGTACATAATCATTGTAAGAGGCTTGGAGTTCCTGCGCTTCAGTCGTCTGAGAAGGATCCCACCCGGCCATTGCGCCGAAGTAACTTTTAAACGCATGGCCAGCCCCTTGGTAATTGTGTTGCGCTAAGTAGGAACGCGACCGGGCTTCTATAATGGCATCAACTTTTTTGCGTGCATCGGCCGCAAGTTTTTGAACTGGTGAAAACTCTGCGGTGAGTTTCCCATCGGCAGATAACTTCATGCGCACAGCCGTTTCCTCAGTGAGCGGAAACCAAACAGGAGTGGGAATGCCATCGGGATTTTTAGCATCAAGCGCTCGGATCTGATCCCAGGTGAGTGCAGTAGATAGAGGACTCGCTCCGGCTTGTATCCCCGCACGAGCCAAAAAGCTCAGGAATGAAGAGGCGTTGGCACCATCGGCAATCAAGGTTCCCTCAGATTCGTGGGCTCCTTGGAAAATCAAGTCGATATTTTTTGCTTTGGAAAGCAAATCCAAAAGCTTGGCATCCACTTTCGATTGCTGGGTGAGGATCAAGGCGTTTCGGATGGGGTCGTAAACAATATTGTGATCGTGCTCGAGGCGCCGAATATCTTGAGCCGTGAGCGAAGGGCTTGAGTTTGATGTGGCGGTGTCTGTGGATAGCCCCCACTGCGCTAATTTTTTCTGGGAGGTAGTCTCCTCTTTCCGAAGTTCCTTCATCAGAGCGCCCTTGCGAGCAACGGCTCCACCCAAAGCGCCCTCTCGAGCTTGTGCTTCCCGGATGCGATCAAGATTGTCAGATTCAATGAGGGCGGCTTCAGCGGATGCCCACAAAGGATCGGTTTCCTCAAGCAGTTTGGTTTCGTCGGCTAACTGTTGGACCAAACGTTCTCCCAGCGCAGCTACCCGGCCGGGCTTTTCAAAGCTGGAACTCGTCCACCCGAGTGAACCGGGAGAGATCCCATCTCCCGAACAGCCGAACTGATCGGAGAAGAAATTAAGGCGAGATTCTTGGAGCTCTGATTGAGCGCTGCCATCCTGAAGCCAGAGATACAATTTCCTCATCGCTAACACATTGCTGTGGCTTGGTGTTTGTGAAATAAGAGCAGATTGGAGACAGCCTAAAAAGCTTTGTAGAGCCTCTCGTTGGTTGGCGTCCTCCAAACCCATAGCTGTGGATTCCAGTTGTGCCAATAGGGGTACCAAAAGCTGAGCGAGTTCAGAAGCAGTCTTCGAAGCCTCTCTTCGCTGGGCTTGCAACTTAGGAAAGAGATCTTTGAGATGAGCCCGTTGTTCCGGAGTGAGCTCTTCTGGAGCGTCGGCTGTTCCCATTCGAGCAGCTCGTTCAATGGGGGAGATTGGTCGTAAGTGACTGGCGCCCGTAGAAGCGAGGAGTTCGGGATCGGCAAAAAAGTAACTTTGTCGGAGCTTGCTATTTTTCGGAAGGATTGCATCTAATCGGGAAAGCGCTTCGGCGACTTGTGGATTAGCAACAGCTTCTCGCTCGAGAAGTCGTTGTCTTAAGTGGGACGGTATTCCAGTGGAGGTTCCCAGAAACTGCCGAGCATTTCTCATCAGATCCGCTTCAAGTTTTTCCACACAGCGAGGATCGCTTTTTCCCCGACAAAGGGTTTCCAGCTGGGAGGATTCCTCTCGCAGCGTCCCGAGAATGGCCTCTGGATGATAAGCAAAGTCGGAAGTTTTCAGATCTCGGTCCGTCACATCTTCAAGACCCATTTCGTCTAGGAGTGCGAGTGCCAATAGATGGGCATCTCGCTCTTGTGTTTTGGTGGCATCCTGCCCCAGTTCAATCGCTTTTCGTTTTAACTGGTTCCGGACCTCGGCGTATTCGGCAGTGAATTCCTTAGGAAAGCCACGAAGCAATTGAGTCGCTTGGGAGGAAACTCCTATTTGGGCCAATTCAGTAACGGCGGCATTAAAAGCAGTTCGGTCTTTGAAAAGCACTTCCATTAAATCGCTGGTCGATCCGGTTTGAAGAAAGCTTTCCAGTGCTTCTAAGCTCTCCCCGCCGAGTTTTTTGGGGGTGAGATCCACCGTGAGCCGATTGAGGACCTTTTGGAGTGCTAGCGGGTAACGGGAAACATTTTCAATAGCTCGAGCTGAAATTGGGAACTTGGATTGGGGGAGTTCTTTTTCTAATTTCGTTCTGAGTGGTGAGAGCACATGGAAGTCAGCTGTGTTTTTTGATCGTGCCTGCTCGCTCTGGGAATCGATGACATCGGCGGCTGTCGGGTCTTTCGGAGACAGTGCCAGAACGGCTCTTCTGGCGGCATCGCGAAGCGCTAAGTGTTGCGGGCTTAAGGAATCAAACTCCTCCGTATAACCATTCACTGCTCGAGCCAGTGATTGAATAGCCTGTTGAATAGCTACTTTTTGTTGGTGTTCGGAAGTGTTCCCTAATGATTGAACAAAATGGCTTAAATCTTTTTCTAAGCGAGCAGTGGGAGATTGAACATTCACTTGGGCCTCTTTGTCGTGATCTGTGGAATGTACAGAGGTCCTTCCTTGGGTTGCCCCCGTGTCTACTAGGGATTCCCAAGTGGGAGCGCCCAGCGCTTTTCGAAGTGCTGCAGAGAGATCTTTTCCCTGAGCACTGGCCATTTGCGCGCCATCGAGTTTGAAGCTGGGGGAAAGAGCAGCCCGCACATAGTTTCCAATGATGGGGTGAATCCAGTAATCAAAGTCGGGATGTTCGCTCAGAAGCGCTGCAAATGTGCGCAAGCTTTCGGGCTCTCCCGATTGGATGCGCTTGAGTTGTTTAAGCAAGTCTTCATGGAGAGATAACGGTTGAGGTAGAGTACGTTCATTCAGTTCGATTTGTTTGAATAAAGCACGGACAAACTCTTTGAGTTCGGAATTGTCCTGCGCCTCTGCCAGAACCCGTGAAAACTCCTGCAGGAGCGACCGCATTTTTCGTAATCGCAGTAAGTCTTCTTCTTGAGCATGAGGATTTTTATTTTTTTGGAGTGCACCTCGCACGGGTTGAAAGTGTTGAAAGAGATCTTCTTGTTTCAGAAGTTGGTTCAAAGTTTTAAATGCATCGGTGTGCCCTGCCCCGGTACAGAGGAAGGCTTGAGCAACTGCTGAGCGGAAAGCGCTGTCCGTGGGAGCTGTGTGCCGCCAACCCACAGTGGCCAGATAAGTGGTGGGTGGAGTTGCTCCTCGACTTCCGCTGATGGCATACTTGGTTTCAGTGACTTCAGCGATAGGAAACAGGGACCCTGAAGAAACTTTTTTGTTTTCAAGTGGGGCAGCTCCGAACTGGGTTTCAAAAGAAGTGCTAGAGCATTGAGACGCTAAAGAAGCAACTTTTTGGCGAGAGGGCTTTTTTGAATTGCGGTGTTCGCCAAAAACAAGAACGGAGAACGCAAGCATTCCCAAATACGCCAGCTTGAACCGGAAAACTTTCATAAACCCCTGTGAATACAGCCTAAAAGCTACAAGTTTTAGGCCACCCTTAAGCACTGTGTTATCGGCAAAACGGCCGAGAAACTTGAATTTGGCAGAATACGCAAACCATTGAAATGTCGATGGATTTTACGGCTTTTTACGGGCCCAGAGAGCCCACTTAAAAAAGAGTGTGAGAACGGGGGTATAGGTCGGTGCCAGATCCCTATTCAGGGGCCTGATGTAAATACAGTGATTGGTTTTGAATCAATACCTCCCTATGAGAAGATAAGGCCCATGTTTTTTTACTCCATTTTGATTTCAGCAGTTCAAATTTTAACGCCGATTCAAAAGAGCAAGCCCGTTCAATTGGTCCCTGTCACTTATGAGTTGATGTCGCAACCGGGGCGCTCTAGAAATCCGAATCTCTCTGGAACTCCCACCCTTTTTGAGAGCCCCCTTCCGGGAACGACCCCCATCAAGTTCAAACAAGGGAGTGGCAAATCGATTTATTCCCAAGAATCCGGGGCGCTGTTTGAGGAGCTGGATCTCGTTGTGGATGGGAAAAGAAGAAAACGAGTGCTTCAGAGAATTGTTTTTGGCGGCCCAGAAGTCGTCAGTGGTCAGGTTTTCTCATTGCTTCCCGCAGCCCGACAAGAACTGGGCAGATATTTTTCAGAGAATTTTCGGACCGGAAAAACCACAGAAGACTTTTCGAGAGCCCTCTTTGTGTTACAAACCATGGATCAGAAGCAAGTAAACTTTGATCTGCCCTGTAAGTTTGTAAAAACCCACCGACTTGAAATTTTAGAAAAAGTTCAAATCAAGCGAGAGATTTTTGAATTACTGTTAGCAGGAACCTGTTCGTAAGGGAGTGGAAGGGTCTCTGGTGTGCCCCTCGGATTTCAAATCCGAAGGCGGGTGCTTATGGCGTCCGCGGTGAGTTCGATTCTCACCCCTCCCGCTTTTTTTTCAAAAGCTGACGAACTCCGCCCTTGAGAAAAGTCAGCCTCATCTCATCCATTCTTTCAAGAAGTGGGATCGCATATTTTCTGGAAACGCCTCCGAGCACAGATTTCAACTCTGATGTTGTTGCAGAGCCCTTTTCTTTCAAGAAGGCCTCAACTGATTGTGCGAGCTTCTGAAATAGAGCTTCCGAAATAAACAATTCGCCTTTCAACGAAATCACTAATCCTCGCTTGATCAGTGTGCTAAGCGTTTCTTCGGGGACTCCCTCTCTGATCAATTCCAGCCGGGACCAAATTCCGGGTGGCTTTTCAAGTTGCCTGAGCCCAGTTTGTTCGGCTGAACTAAGCACACCCAGATTTTCTCTGATTTCGTCACCGCTAAAAGTCCACCACTGCTGATCGCTTCCGAATGCAGCGAGCAGCGCTTTGAATCTTGGTGAAAAATTTCCAAGTAAACCGTTGGGGAGGCGAGAGAGACTGACCGATTTGTTTTGAGATAAAACCTCCAGCAGGGCTGCTTTGCCGGACTCGAGAACACTTTTTTTTATGTAAACACCAGGCGACGCCTCAAGAAACTGGAGCCCATTGAGACTGCTAGTCAGTTCTTCCTCCGTGAAGCGCGATCGTGTGGCAACCTCTTTAACCGAAACAGACCCTTCGAGCGTGCTCTCCATGTGAAGCAGAGCCTCGACCGTTACTGGCTGGTCCGTGTGGAGATCCTTCAGCATTTTTTGGTTGGCAGAACGCCCCAGGGGGTCTCGCACCACAAAAAATCCTAACAAAAGCTCCTCTCCATGACTCCGCAACACCCAGCGATCAGCAAACTGCAATGGAACAGATTTAGAAAACTGTATTCGACCCACTGTTTCTTGCTCTCGAGAAGTGGGAATGATGAGACACTCTGTTTCCAAAGTGCCGGAATAAGCTTTAATCCAGATGTTTTTCTTGGGAGCCTTTGAAAAGAAATGAAAGGTGCCATCGCATTTATCATGAGTGCAAAAAGGGGCTCCGCTTAAAAAAGACCCCGGGGGGATCTCTTCGTGAGAAATTTGAGAGAGTTGGACGGCTACCCGAGAGACTGGCCCGACGTGCTGTTGTGGAGTTTGATACGACTGCAAACTTTTAACGGTAGCGGATTTGTTTCCCGGCCAAACCGAGAGAGGTTGACCCTCGTGAAGGGAGCCACTGGTCAGGGTTCCAGTAACGACCACGCCCAAGCCTTTGGGAACAAAAGCGCGATCTACCCAAAGCCGTGGACTCTTGTTGTTGTGGGGCTTTGGCAAGTCGGATAACAGCTTGGTGATTTCATTCCGAAGTTCAATTGTGGATTCGGGGATGTGTTGAGAGAAATTGAGCACTGGAGGACGAGTTCCTAAGTGGGAGTTTATTTTCAAAAGGCACTCTTCTCGGAGTTGAGAAACCGCTTCTGGGGGCACGCGGTCTACTTTTGAGATGACTAAAATGCCCTTCCGGATTTGAAACGATTTCAAAATCAATAGATGCTCTTCCGTCTGCGGCATCCACCCATCATCTGCCGCAACCACGAGGATGTAGCCGCTGACTTCGCTCACTCCGCCGAGCATGTTCCCAACAAACCGATGGTGTCCTGGAACATCTACAAAACCCACTCGTCCGAAAGGTTCAAAATCAGCCCACAAAAAGTTGAGATGGATGGTGAGTCCCCGCTTTTTTTCCTCCGGGAGTCGGTCAGGCTCCATGCCGGTTAGCATCTTGAGCAGAGTGGATTTGCCATGGTCGACATGACCCGCAGTAGCTAGAACAAACACTGAAGAGCCTCGAGTAGAATCTTCTCATCTGCTGGGAATACAGTACGGAGATCTAAAAGAAGCGCTCCCCGTTCCTTTCTTACATAAATGGGCACTCGAAACCGTGCGAGCTTTCTAGCGGCAGCTTCACAGTCGGGGACCATTATTTGGATCAAACAACTTTCCAGGGTTTCATCAGGAGTGGAGCCGCCACCAATCGGGGTGTAACCCAGCTTTGTCTCTGCCCGGATGCCCTTTTCGTTGAGCGATTTACAAAAAGCATCACTTCGAGATTTGAGAATTTCTAAAGGAAAATCTAGGAACTCTTGAACAGGAGAGGGGGTTCCTGCCAAATGGTTTCTGATTCGGTCTTCCAAAACAAATAAATCCAATTTCCCCAAGCGCAGCGCTCGGTACAGTGGAGATTTTTTCAGCTGTTGGATCCAGCTTCGCTTTCCCACGATCATTCCAGCTTGGGAAGCCCCAAAGAGCTTGTCTCCGCTGAACGAGAGTATGTCGCAACCGGTGTGTAAGAGTTCTTGAATCGACAGCTCTTTTTCTCCTCGATTCTCAAGTGAACCACTGCCCCAATCGACCGCCAATGGGAGCTGGTGCTTGTGGGCCAGCGCCGCAAGATTTTTCAGTGCAGGCGAGTGCGTGTGTCCCTGGAGATGGAAACAGCTTTGGTGTACCTTCAAGAGCAGGGCGGTTTGTGGACCCACAGATTTTTCATAGTCGGTTAACTCCGTGATATTGGTCGTACCCACTTCCCGCAAGGCGGCTCCGCTCTGTCTCAAAATGTCCGGCATTCGAAATCCGCCGCCAATTTGGACGAGCTCCCCTCGAGAAATGAGGGTTTCCTTTCCAAACGAAAGCGTATTCAGTATCAGATAAACCGCCGCTGCTCCATTATTGACGACAAGAGCAGCTTCCGCTCCTGTGAGTGCACAGAGCATGGACTCAAGTTGAGCTGTTCGCTCTCCTCGGCCCGCAGTTTCTAAATCAGTTTCAAGTGTGCAATAGCCGGCCAATTCGTTTTGAAGATTCTTAAGCGTTTGACTTCCAATGGGGGCTCGCCCCAAGTTGGTGTGAAGAATAATCCCCGTGGCGTTGATGGCACGGGTAAGCGCCGGGGCTGTTAATGCATTAAATGCTTCACCAATCTTTTTCAGAAGTATTGCCTCTTCGAAGGCCATCCCGTCATTTTTGATTGCAGCACGCACCTCATCGAGGACTTGTTGGATCACGCCTTTTCGGAACTGCGGGAGCAATTGCGAGGACCAAGCGGCCAGCTCTGGATGCTTTATTAGTTTGTCCACTTGCGGCAGTTGAGAAAAATCTGATTTTTGAGGGGTCTTGTTCGACATATTAGAGACACGTATTGTATCCAGCCCAAAAACCAACGCCAATACCTTTCAGTTGCGATAGAATAGTGAGCCTATGAACATTCGACTGACGGAAACAGTAACAAAGGGGGGCTGTGCCGCAAAGCTCCCGGCAGGCCAGCTCCGAAAAATTTTGGGTCAACTCGCACTCAAAAATCCTCCTGAGTTAATTGTGGGAACAGAAACGTTAGATGATGCGTGCTTATGGGATTTAGGAAACGGGCAGCTCCTGATTCAAACTCTAGATTTTTTTACGCCCATTGTGGATGATCCGAAAGACTTCGGGCGGATTGCTGCAGCCAATGCGCTCAGCGATGTCTTTGCCATGGGGGGAGCCCCCAAAACAGCGATGACTATCTTGGCGTTCCCCGCGCAACAGTTGGATTTAGGTCTTTTAGAACCGCTGATGACTGGAGCTGTGGAGAAAATCATAGAAGCAGGGGCCTGTTTGGCTGGCGGCCATTCGATTGACGACGACACGCTTAAACTGGGGTTTTCAGTTTCGGGTTTTGTGAAAAAAGAAAAAGCATGGAAGAACAGTGGCGCACAAGCTGGGGATGTCCTGATTCTGACTAAGGCGCTGGGCACAGGAACTATTACAAGCGCTATAAAAAATAAAAAATCAAAAACGGATTGGGAAGAGGCGGCTATCCACAGCATGTGCCAGTTGAATCGTGTTCCGGAATTGGTGAGTGATTTTTCTATTCATGCAGCGACAGATATTACCGGCTTCGGACTTTTGGGTCATGCTTTGCAACTTGCGCAAGCAAGTGGACGACAGATTGAATTTCAATCGGAGGCCTTGCCGGTGATCTTGGGCGCACGGGATTGTTTAGAAGGAAAAATTTTGAATCGTGCGCACCGAACGAATTGGGACTATGTGGAAAAGCATGTGCAGGTTGACTGCAAGGAGGAATGGAAAAAGTGGCTGACAGTAGATCCACAAACTTCTGGGGGGCTTTTGTTGAGTGTTTCAGCTTCAGATGCGTCTGAGATCTTGAAACGTGTGCGAACCCAATTTTCAAAGGCGGCAATTGTAGGAGGGGTGAAAAACGAGACTCCTTCAGGGAAAAGAGTGGTGCTTATTTAGAAGTGGAGCTTCCCTCAGCATGAGTCCCTTTGCTGTCATCGCCTTCTTCGGGCTTAGGCTCATCCTTCTTGGTGTCTGGACCATACTTCTCCATAAATTCCTTTAGTTTGGTGGGATCTTTCACCGTTTCCATCAGTTTTGCTTTTGCATCATCTCGGGAAAGTTCTTCCTGCTTCTCCATTTTCTTCATCGCTTCCCATAGTTGATCAAAGTAGGCTTTTTGTTCTGCAGATAAGTCATCCGAAAGGCCATTTGCACGGCCAGCGTGGATGCCGACCGGTTGTAGGAGCGTTTGCCCGTTTACGTCGCGTGTGGCGTAGAAAACACCGTTGCGTTCATAAATTCCAGCAGCCTCATTCACTGCTGTGAAGCTATTTTTCATGGAGTTGAGATCATAGTGCATCACCGGATTGTAAAAAACGCTTCCCGACCCTCCGTTCTTCAAGTGCTCCGAAAGGCTATCACTGAAGTGTTGAAATTTTTTGGTGAAACTGGAAGTGGGAGTTGCGGGGGTCGCTCCACCCGATACCGTTCGATTACCGTTACCTGCAGGCGTGCCTCCGCGTAACATTGCTTGGAAATCAGCGTCGAATTTGGCGAGCCATTGTTCGGTGAAACCACCGCCTGTGCCGCCAGTGCTGCCCCCAGAATCAGGCAGAGAAGTGCTCGAAGAGGTAGGTTGAGATTGATATTGATACTCGGGCACTGACGAACTGTCAGTGCAAACAACGCCGGGGCCTCAGCCCCCGAAGGCGGTGTTTCCCACTGCGAACAGTGGGATTAAAATGTAAAAAAGTGATTTCATACTCTCTTTTCGGAGCAATCTGTATACCAGTGAACCCAAACTCTAAAGCTTTCCTAACCAGCTAAATCTGCTTGGGTTTTTATGGTGCTAGCGGGGCGGCCCAAGAAGCTTCTGTATACGCTCTGGCCAGAGCAAAACCACTTAGTCATTTTGGGGGTTATCTGGATGGCGAAAGTTCCCGTACACTCCCATCGGATTCAATTCGCCACAACGTACTGGGCAACATTCGAGGGAGGCCCTCCCCTTCATAGATGAGCTCGGTCACTTCAACGGTATTGAAATTAATTCGCTTCGCTTTCTTTGTTTTTCTTTGAACTCGGTTTTGCGGATCTTGCGTTTGTTGTTTTACTTCAATTTCTACGATCGATTCCGGGTCGACTCCACCCACCAAGGCGTGTTCACGCTCGTGTTCCAATCCTAATTTTCCGAACCGCTCAGTTGGTTTTCCTGTATGGATCACCCCCACTGTGCGTTCGCGCGCTTTGAAGAGCACCCCCACACTTTTTAAAGTGCTGAACTGCCAATTTCTCCCAATTCCCACTTCGTCAGTGAACGAAACCATGCCGCTAGTAAAATAATCGGCCGAGCTACCTTCGGTATGGGCGCGTGTTTGAAAGCTCAGAAAGTCTCCGCCGCGCAACAGCTCTTGGTTAAAGTTTTGGAACACGGGAAAATGACTGTTTGGATCTTGATGGAGTGGCACCCCATTCCCGTTAGTTAAAGGAGAGGGTTCGGCCAGCATCCGTACGACTTCCTCATCGGTAAAATAGCGGTCGACGGGAACCCCACGGAAAATACTTCTATCGGCATAAAAAGCGTCCATTTTTTCTTGGTATTCGGCTTCACTTGCTGAAAGCCGTGCAAAGCTTCGTTGGAAGGCTCCGGGAGCGAGGCGAACCTCACGATGAGTGTTTTTGCCTCGAAGCGTACTCTGCCAAGCTTCAAAAGCTGCTGCCTGATCTTCTGGGTTTTTAGGCAAATGTTCCTGCTCTTGTTTCCAAATCTGTAAACTGTGCGGACTCCTTCTGCTCAAAGCAGGATCCGAAGCGAAGTAGCGCTGAACGGCTTCTGGAAAGCTCCTCAGAGATTCGCGATTTTTTTCCGCCCACGCTAAAAAAGCTTGAGAGTCCCAGGGCTCTTGTGGACCTCCCAGCAACTCTTGTGCGCGCACTGCCAAAGCAGGTTGCGGAACACTCACAAAGCTCTGCCCTTCTCCTAGGGCTTTGGCCAAAGCGCTGTGATAATCCCTGGAGAGCAAAATACCGTGACCCATGAGCGTTTCCAGTTGCTCCTGGGGCAGGGCCACATCTTCCCCCCAGTGCGTGTAAAGCGGAGCCGGAAGCCCTTTTGCCTCCAAAAGTTTTTCGGTCAGCAGTCGAGCCAGACGGCCATTGCCATCCAGAAACGGATGAATGGATACAAATTCTTTCTGAAAACGAGCTGCTGTGCGAATGACTTCTTCCTGTGTTTTTGCAGCTTCAAGATCCCCCATCGTTTCTTGCCACAGGCGCTCCGTGAGCTCTGTGAGCATTTCTTTTTGAGCTTCAGCTAATTCGGGTGTGTTTCCTTGGCGCAGTCCTACTGTGCTGTATTTTTTTTCAAGAGCGACTAGTTTTTTAACGAGGGCATCTGAAAAGGGCTTCTTAGCATCAATGCTCCGCCAGCGAAAAAGAGGTGCGTAGGAAAGGCTCCCATCTCGTACCTGTTTCACATAGGGATTCTCTTTTTCAATTTCAGTGGCTCGGTGGCCAATTCCGTCGAGCGCCGAGGGAACCGTTCCCCCCTCCACTTGAAACCCCACGGATTCACTTCGGATGGTGCCAAGTTCCGAATCTTTCAGGCCCCCAGAGTTTTTGGCAGGCACTCGGTCGGTTTGAAATACTTTTCCTTTATCGCCCCGAATGCTTTCCCGAGACATGAGCTTTCGATGGGCTTCTAAAATGTGGGAAAGTTCCATTTTTGAAATCGGCAGACTCTGCAGATACTGGCGCGCGGAAATATAGCCCTCAAATGGGCGTTCTCCGTTTTGGTTATACCGAGTGGGGCCGCCCGGAAAGAGCTGGCGCTGCCGACCTAAAAAATGGTCTTCAAAATTTACAAGCGGATCCTCAAAAAACTGCGCGTGTAACCAATCCGAAAAAGCCCGTGCCTCCTCGGGATCCAAGGTTCGCTCTGCAAGCGCTACCAGATCTCGAGTAGTCATTGGGTCTTTGAGAGAGGCTCCTGCCACTTTTTCGTCGAAAAGTTTTTGCAGTCGTTCCCGGTTGGTGCGGCTCAGGCGCACTGGGGGCAACGGCTTTTTGAGTTCCGAAGGACGCTTTGCAGGTGCATAGAGGGACTTGATCACTTGCGCATCAGAGAGTTTTAAAAAAGGCTCCTCGCAGTGATCGGCTGCAAATAAGAATGGACCCAGGACAGCAAAAAAAAGCAAAGAGCACCATGGAAAGCCAAAGCTGAGCACGGATGAAGTTCCCCCAATGGAGATTGGAAGTGCAAGGGGGAGACCAGCTTGGTGAGCCTATCCAATTGTGAGATCTGTCCAAGGTTTGGACAGTCAAATCTTTGACGGGGAAAAAGGGGGTATGAAGCCGTACAATTAAGAATTATGAAAATACCTCACATTATTTTGGCGGGCTTCTGCCTTCTCACAGCCCTTGGTTTTGGCGCGACTGAAAAACTAGAAACCGAACGAGGGAAGTTTGAAATTGAAGTTTCAAACGACTGGAAAGTGGTAAAAGACCTTTACGGGATTCCATTCACTTTCCTGGGCCCTAAAAATGGTCCGCGCAGAGCAGTCGTTTTGGTGACTCCCACGGGAACTCAGGACTTAGAATTTAATGAGCAAGCGCTTTCAAAAAACGATCGGTCCTATCGCGAAGGCCGAGAACGTTGGCTCAAATCGAGGAGCGGAAAAGCCCTTAGGTTTTTTCCGTACCAAAAAGAAACCTGGGCACCAAACTTGGAAGCGCATCACTTGGGCTTTGAGTATCAACTAGGCGACCAGAAATTTTCTGAAAACAGTTATTATGTCGTCTGCGACAAAAAGATTTTCCACTTGAAGTCCCTCGTGCCTACTGAGCTCGGAGTAAGCGAACAGCAGACGACTGAAAATACTATTAAAAGCTTCCGTTGTACCAACTCGTGAGAACACTTATGCAGATGAAACGCCACCAAAAAACTTGGGCGCTTGTCGCCCTCTTTGCTATGACTCAACCCCTATTGATCAGCTATGCCGAACCTTCCGGCGGCCATCAAGCCCCCAGGCACAGCTCGCCGCGACCCACAGCCCAGACGAGTCCAGAGGATCAAGACCAATCCGCTCGGGTGGCGAATCTAGAAGCTCGGATGGCGGTCTTCGCAGAGCTGTGTGTAGACGCAAACGGCAAAGTAAAAGGGGAAGATGAGAAAAAGCGCGTTGTGGTGAGCGATGGTGATGAAGAGCTGGATTGTTGGGAAGAGGCCGAACGCATTAAAGCGGAGTTGGATGAGGTAGGCGGCGGAAATGTAGGAGATGAGCAGTGCCCAGATGACGGGCGAGACAACCAGAGCTGGGGTGAGTGCTTAAAAGATGTGGGGTGCAATTTGGCACGAAGCGCTCTTTCCAGTGTGAACCCCATTGGCAAAATGTACAGCGCATTTGTGAGTCAATCAGGTAAGCAACCCGACAACAGCAAAGCCCCCACGTGCTTGAGTTCGAATCGTGGAAATTGCGCCGAATCTCTGGTGGCCGGTATTTTCGATAATCTGTGGGGCACTATCACAGGGCTTTGGGATTTAGCTGTGGCCGCTGTGAAGGGGACCGGGAAGTGGGTCGTGGATAAGTGGAATGCCTTTTGGGGTGTTGAAGACAAAAGTGCGGATTCTGCGCAAGTGGCCTCTGCGACCACGGATAGTTTCATCACCAAATTTGTAAAAGATCCTCTTGGAGCTATTTCCGAACTGGGCAGCGGTATTATGAACATGCTCTATGAGTACATCAGCCAGCGGTTTATGTGTGGGAAGTGGTCGGGGGCTCCTTACACCTCGACCTGTGAGGAACCACTCGAGTCTTGGAAGTGCGCGGACTGTGATCAAAAACTAAATTTGGCGTGTGGCGTGGGCGGAATCCTGGCCGGAGAAGTCGCGGTCGCGTTCTTCACGGGTGGCGCAGTAAACTTAGCTAGCAAAGCTGCTGGGAAAGTAGCTCAAGTGGGCGCCAAAGTAGCAGAAATGTTTCCTGCAGTGGCTCGAGTGGGAGCCAAGCTTGCCCAAGCAGGAAGATTTCTCGCCAATTCTGCTGTGGGAAAAGCAGTCACTGCCTTCGCAAAAGGGGTAGGAAAAGCAGCCGTTGCTACTGGAAGGAAAGTCATTCAAGTCGCCTCTGATCTCAGCAGTGTTGTGGCCAAAAAAGTAGCAGCAGCACTAGCAAAATCCCCCGCACTTGCGAAAACAGCGGACCTAGCGACGAAACCTATCAGAGCTTATTTTGAATTGCTGGGGGAGGCGGCCAGAGCCGGTTGGAAATCCACTGATGAGGTTGCTGAACTGATGGCAGCTCGAGCTGCTCGTGGAACGAACCAACTGAAAGCTGCAGCAGCTGGAAGCCAACTGGTGAACCCTGCACAATTGGAATCGGCCCTCGCAAACCCGAAAGTAGTGGATGCCTTGGGGAGATCTCGCGGACTGAGTCGTGCAGCATTGGAAGGGGATCAAGGCCGTCAGATTGTAGAGACTGTTGCAAGTGGACTGAGAAACTCTGGAGTGAAAGCAGATGATGCTGCTCGAATTGCTGCCGACTGGGCAAAGAAAATGCGCACCAATGAAGTATTGATACAAGCCCGTCAAGTGCCTTCCGGCAGAGGGTTTGCTTCACCGGCTGCGCAAGTGGATGATGCGACGAGAGCTGCAGCAGAAGCCAAAAAAGCGCAGGCTGCTGCCGAAGCGGGAGTCAATTTAGGAGTTCCTGCCAATGTGGATGAGCTTTCTGAAGGAGCTAAAGTCCGCTACGTGGATGGGCGCACGGGAAAGAAAATGGAAGGGTATGTTTCCAAAATGGGAGCCGCCGATAAAGATACCGTCGTCTTTGCTACGTATCCCCAGAAAAACCCGGAAGCCGCTAACATTTTTCAAATAGTCCCCAAGGACAAAGTAAAAAACCTTCGCATGTTGGAACCGGGAACTCCCCCCGTGAAGCCGGGTGCTTCTGCGGCTGCTGAAACGGCCAAAATTTCCATCGATGAGACGGTTGTAGCAAAGGCCCCCCTCACCGGGCCAACCATTGCTGCGGACCAATTAGAAAAACTGCCCTTCCAAGCCACACAAAAGCAAGCCCGTCCTTATGCGTATGAAAAACCGGTGTTCGATAATCAGGATCTCGCTCGGATGAAGCCGATGAGCTACGCAGTGAACGAAGCTGATGAATTGAAAGTCGTCACAAAGACCGCAGATGGTGTGGAGACTGTGAATACCGCCAAAAAAGGTGACATCATCATGAGTGGGCCCAACGGCGAAAAATACGTCATCAAGCCGGAAAAGTTTGGAAAGAATTACCAAGGCAATATCGGTTCTACGATGATCCCTGAGCAGTCTCCTCGAACGGTGGCCCGTTATGACGGCCCCGAAGGAGTGATTGAAGCGCCTTGGGGTGAAAAAATGAGACTCCGACCTGGCGATTACGTCGTGCAAGAAGGTCCTGGGCTGTATTACCGAATTGCTGCAGATGAGTTTGATAAAACCTATAACGCTCTTGGAAGAGCTCCTCTGCCCAGAAACCCGAATGCAACGCCAGTGAATTTGAAACGGGCCCAAGAACTTGCTGAAAGTCACGTGAACAGAAAAGTAGCATCCGAAGTGCTGACCGATCCGGGTGTAGAAGCAGCTCTTCAAGATGCTCACGCCATTGAAAAAAGCGGTGTGCCGTTTGCGTGGAAGCGAGAAAAGTTTGAAGTCGCTTCCGAAGCTCTTGAAGAAGCGCTTTTGGCCCGCGGAATGTCTCCTGGGCAAGCGAAAAAAGCAGCCCGCGAATGGACTAAAGATATGATGCGCGAAGGAGTGCTGGGCGATGAGGTGGCGGAAGAAGCTGGCGAAGAATTCGTAGAGCGGATCAATAGCAGAAGCAGAAACCGAGAAGCCGGTGAAGGAAAAGGCGGAAAGCGCACGCAGAAGAACCGTTCGGGCGGACAAAAAGATTCGGCTATTATTAGTGATGTGGCCCGAGCCCAAGGCGTCGACCGAAGGCAACTTGGCAAAGCTATTGAACAGTACAAAAAGAAAAACGGGATCAGACGCAACTTAACTCGGCAAGAAATCCTAGAAGTAGTGAACCAACTCAAATCAGGGGCAATCAATGTGTCGAAATAGTGTTGGCTTTGCCACTTACTGAGTAGCAAAGAACGCCTGAAGATTTGTAATTTCCTCTGGAGAAAGCGGAGGCGCTCCCTTGGGAGGCATGCTTCTGTTTCCGACCCGTTTAGAAGCAAACTCGAAACTACTCAATTCAATGCCGTTGCTTAAATGGCATCCGACACACTTAGATTGGTAAAGCGCTTGTCCTAAAGCGACTGCATCTGAGCCCTTCGATCCGCTCGATTGTTTTTCTTGAGCCGGAGGTTGAGGAGCCTCGGGCTTTTGTTCTGGAGCCTGTGGCTTTTCTTCTGGCGCCGGTGCTTGCGCTTGTGCTTCTGCCGGAGGTGCTTCAGGGGTTTTCTTTAAGCATTCGACCCAAGTTTGGGACCGCTCATAGAAGTGGCGGCGGTCGGTCAGATTACTGCCCCGTTGCGGCCACGCATAACTGCTCGTGAGCCAGCCTAAATGTTCCATGCTCTCTTCCAATACTTTTAGTTGGGTTTCGCGCTCTGAAGCTGCACCAAACTGCCCCAATGTTTTTACTAAGTTCTGATAATTCTGGGGCATGTACATGCCCTGGGCCGTGTACCAGGGGCTTTCTTCAACCGAGAAGGGGTCTTTCTTCGTGAGTTCCTTTAAAAAATAGTACATGCGCTTGGGTGATTCCACTTGGCCAAAATCCGCATTCGTTTTTTTAGCGCCCTCTAAAATCTCTAAAAAACTCCTCGCATTTTTTTGTGCTTCGGCATCTTCCTGTTTTACCGCGGCTGAAGCAACGAGCACTTTCGCATTTTTTTCAAGCTTCTCTAAACAAGCATCTGCGCGTTCTTCACGTTTGGGTTCCTCATCGCCCGGGATGCCGGGAGCTTCTGGAGCTTCCGAGTCGTCAGGAGTTTGTGAAGGTGTTTCCGGAGTCTGGCTTGCGGAAGGACCGGGATCAGAAGGAATGCCTGGGTCAAAATTGCTTCCACCGCCGTGGCCACCGCCTGGAGGAGCTACGAAACTTGGATTTCCGCCGCCTTGGCCGCAACTTCCATTCCCACAAAGACGGGGCTGACAAGTTCTGCAGGAGCGGCGTGAGCGACGAGATTGCACCCAACGGCGAATGGGGCCGCCTCCTCGGCGAAAGCCACTGCAGCTCCGGCACGAGCGCGCTTCTGCGACGGTGTCGAAAAGAAAAGCAGAAAAAATCAGAATGATAAGCGCTCTTGTGTTCATGGTGGAAAGAAGAGCAACTCGAATGCCAGAAACACAACCCATTGAATACGCTGTGAAAAAAATGCGAAATGCAATGAGGTGTTGGGCAAACATAATTTCCTGCGAGAGTTTTCGTCAAAGAAGAATACAGGCGACCTGGCTGTTGACTCTTTTGTCAGGGAGAGATGCTAAGGGCGCAGAAAAAAACTACCAACTCACCGAAGCGGTTCCTCTGGTACTGGGTTTTTTATGCTAACCCCGGCTGGATTACGCGCCCGACCCTTCATAGCCTCCAAGGCCCACTTGTGAGCTTTTTCATCTGAGTATCCGAGAGATCTTAAGTGCAAATAAAAGTTAGTAGCATCGTCCTTACCCACCCCAAAAAGTGCTGTATCATGCTTTTCAGCCAAAGTTGTTATCTGGGCCGGCGTTAGGTCAGGAAGTGTAGTAGCTGGCGCCGCTACTGGTTTAGGGGGTTCCGCCGGAACCAAACGACCGTTCTCAACTTTGAAACCCGCAGGGGCACTTGCCTTTGAGTAACTATTGGCTTGAGGGTTTCCTTCAACCCATTGCCCTTGAGAGTTTTCAAATCCGACCACTTCTTTTCCCTCTTTGTTTGTGTATTTATACTCGAATGCCGGAGCCTTTCCGCCCGGCCGATGAATTACGCCCACAGCTTGGGGGTCACCAGCACTAACAGTCGGAGTGTTGTTTTGTGAATAAGTGCCATCCGCGTTTCGCTTCAAACCGTACTTTGATTCGGGCATGTCAGTGGAGGAGCGTCCACCGTCGGTGCTGACAGAAACTATCCCTTCTGTTTTTGATGGAACAAACTGTGTTTTGCCGTCAGGTGAGACTGAGATCGGGATTCTTTGATCACCGCGCACTATTTTGGTGCCTGGTACCGTCGCAAGAGCAGGGCCTCCGCCCTGCTGGCTTGATTCGGACTTCCTCTGAGCCAGCATTTTTGTAATCAACCTGGCCTGAGCGGTTTCCGCATTTGAACTCTTACCGCCCACTATTTTGGACAACAATTCAGCTTTCTTTGCTCGCAAACCTTCTTCACCTAGTTTTTCGTATTCGGATCGAAATTCCAATTCAGCTGCTAGGTCAGCCAACTGCTTGGCTCTTTCGGGGTTGCGTTCTGCCTCAGCTAGCTCCGCCAGCTTCGTAAGCGCTTGCTTTTTTTGATCCTCATCCAGTTTAGAAAACCCAGCTTTTGCATCCTCTGGGTTCAACTGTTCCTGTTCCTTGATTCCAGAAATAAAACTTTCCTCGGGCTTTTGTCCTTCCGCTACCGGTCTTTGTGAATCACTGGGTTTCGAATCCTCGCTGCTCGGCGCAATCGCCGGCCGCATGCCACCGTCGCATTTATCACCCGCGCACTTCGGTGTCCCCCACCCCAAACTTCCGTGGAGCGCTAAACCAATGATGAGTAAACAAGCTGATTTTTTCATAAGGCACCTAAAAAACTTTTTGTTAAGAAGAGCAAACCTAAGGCCAACTTGTTAACCGACTGGATACACAAGTGTTTCATGCAAATTGAATAGAATCCGAACGCACCACCGAAAAAACTCTCGCGGGCGAACCGTCCAGGAAACGAACAAAAGAAACGAGTGTCTACAATTGAATGAAAGGGTCTTCCAACACGTGGAAAGCGCATCAAAAAGTTCGTATTCCAAATTTAAAAAAGGGGGTTTTCTGTATACAGGTTGAGCAGCGCTTTACCAGTTCGTGACTTTTTCGCGTTTGGGATAAATGAGGCTTTCACCCCAAACACTTTTTGGAGCTTGATAAGGAAAAGGATTACTGGAACCCACAACGGGTCGTTGAGATTGCGAAGGTGAACGGCGATAGCCTCTGCGGTGTTCTTCATTCGAGGAAGCCGATTCCATCGGACGTTCCCGATTTCCAAACCCCTTTACTTTTACAGAAGTCGTTTCGTCGTCGTTACCCCAAGAAGGGAGTGCCAACAACGAAAGGATCGTCAGCAAGAGTGTGAGTGTTCTCAATCGCATATGGAGTATTGAAGAGCAATTCGCGTGCCGGTGTGGTTTTTGTAGAATCTGTTTGCATTCGAGCCCACTGATTACTTTTTAGAGGGCGTGCATTCTTAAGCCGCTGAAAGCATAAACAAAGGGCTTCCGAAAAAACACCGAAATCACCTCCTGTTTGTGTGTTTTGTATACAACTCCAGAAAAGTGTTTTGACGTGAGGACGCTCAAATCTGCGCTGGGCTTCGTTTTGCAATTTGCAGGATATAGGAATCCGGAAAAAAGAGCTATGGGGACTATACCTTTTCGAATCTTTGGCATTATAGTGTTCGCTTCGTCGGTTGTGTTTGTGATGCCAGCCGAAGGCGGCCACCGCCGCTCACGATTCCTTCCCCATCAAGGACACATCAAAGGATTTAATCCCTGTGGCTGGAACACGTGTCGACGTCCTGTTGGATTTCATGGATTTCGAGGCCGACGCCGGTTTTTGCGGCGGGCCCGCAGACCCCTTCCTCCTCGCCACGTGCGACCGGTGTTGCCACAGCCCGTGCAACCGCCTCCCGTCCAACCGCCCCATGCTCAGGTGCAACCTTTTGAGCGCATTGACCGAGAAATTGTGAATAGCATTTGTAGTGCTTTCGTTGATATCCGACAGAGCGAAATCAAAACCATGGATGGTATGTTGGGTGCCTTGGGAGTGACGGGCCAGCCAGGGAGTCGGTATAAAAACTGGAAAGCTATTCGTGCAGATTTGGGAGTGAGTGAATGCAAAGATTTTCCAGAAAAGGAAGCCGGTAAAAGCAGTGCTGAGAAAGGTGTGAGCACGTTTTCACTTCCCAAGCCGCAGAGCAAAGCACTTTTACAGAAGCGCTTCAACCCAGGAAAAGATCGATTTCATCAACTCAAGAAATCACCCGACGTCATTTTTAGGGACCTCAATCTGCAAAAAGCGGGGGCCATTCAGGATCCTATTCAAGGGGATGACAGTGGCGTGCTTGCTGCCGACGAGGGGATTCGCAGTCTTTTCGAAGAGGAGTTAGTGTCCGCAACCACGGGGGATAAGTACACCATCCGGTTTACTTACGACCAAGTGAAAACCAAAGACGGAAAACTCCTGTGTGGTTTTGAAACCTTCATTAAAGATCAGAAGACCGGAAAAATCATCGGGTTCGGTTTAGACGACAATGGAAATTATCTGCCCGATGTTCCCACTGAGCTTGCGATTGATAAAGACAAGAACAAAGCAGATGGACTGAGTCCGAATGTGAGAAGCGGTCCCGGATGCTTCGAGTGTCACTCTCAGGTTTCTCACGATTACGGCATGCCCAAAGCAGACGAGTTCTGGGGACAAAAACCACTCGTTCAAAAATGCGGAGCCACTGAGCGAAGGCCATTTGTAAAAGCACTTCAGCACAAAAACGAATTGTGAAAAGGCGCTGTATACCGAGTGAACACATCCCTGAGTGGGGATAGCAGAAAACCAAAAAAAGAATGTCCTTTCATTGGCTTAATAGTTTTTGAACATGAACCACGCAAATGAAATAAGCGCTACAGCGGAAAGACGCCCCCCTCCTCCAGAGAATCGGAAGTCCTTTGAATATTCAATGAGTTAGTCCTCTGGCCCCCGCCTTGCTCTCTAAAGAGGTGAACGAATACGCATAAATCATGAAGGCGATTTTATTTTTAATTCTCTTTTGGGTGAGCTTAGCTCCAGGCGATCAGAAGCACGCCCCCGAACCGTTATCTACTGAATCAGCACCCTCTGATTCACAATCTCCCACCGCGAATGCTGCTCAGACCGCGAAAAATCCCACAGAATTTTTGAGGCTTTTAGAAGAGGCGGGCGTTACGAAAGAACAGGCCTTGGGCGATCTTAAAACCAGTTGCGCGGAAGCAATTCAGGAATCTGAAAAAGAAAAATGTAGAGAGTTGATTGCGGCCTTGGAGACATCCAATCAAGAGCAAGACGAGCCACCTCAAAAAGAAGTTTCTCCAAGTGCATCTGGTGCGGCCACTCGATCCGGCCCTTCGGGTCCCTCCCGACAAGCCGAATTGAGGGAGCCTTCTGCGGATGCACCCCTGAAAGAAAAGTTGGCATACGCAACAGCTTTGAGGCACAGGCTGGAAGAGTTGGGCGGGGCGGGGCTAGATCCCCGGGCATATCAAACTTTCAGAGATGGGCAGAGAGCAGACGTCGTCGGCAACTTCGGCAACTACACGAGCCGTAGAGATCCTGGAAATAGACCCATGGATCTCAAGGCGGCTGCAGAGAAGTCCGGCGGTCCTAAAGATCAAGAAGCACGAGCGGCATTGTTCGATAGTCTTTCTACCAAACTGGCCAATTACGAACAGAAGTTAGTGACCGAACTGGTTCAACAAGGAAGTTCTGAAGAGCTAGAAGCACGGGTTTCTGGATTGAGTGCTTACGGAAAAGTAGATCTGGTGGATGCATTACAAACTCAATTTGTAAATGCCCCTCCTGAAAAAGAAGCTGAAGCCAAGGAAAAATTCGAAAAAATGGTTCGCGCTGTCTATCCATCGGGAATGGCCGGAATTGTTTTACAGGGAGCAAACGCCAATCGACTGGCGATCCAAGGTAAAAAAGAAGGCCGAACGGAGGATCCGAGATGGCTCGAGGATGAAGCCGCTTTGAGAAAGTCGCTGCTCGTGCAGGACCCCAGGGTCATCGAGCAATTACGAAATGCAGAGGAGCTAGAGACTCAGAACCAAAGAAATGCAGAGGCCGTACTTGCTGCGAGCCCGGAAGCTCAAGCGAATTGGGAAACGAGTGTATCTCTGATGCGAAAAGGAATTCGGGAAAAGCTTCCTGATGAAGCAACCAAACAAGCTTTCGATGCCATGGTGGCAGTACCCCTCCTTGTGGATGGCCAACTTGGCTTCCGATTGATGCCCAATTCCGAACAACAGCAGAAGATTGCCGCCCATTATTTAAATTCGAGTCTCAACTACTCATTCACCGACAACATGGAGTCTCGACGGTCAGAGGCCACGCGAATTGATAGACCCTATCCTGTTGATTTCGGAAGTCAGTTGGGGATTCTTGCTGGAAAAGACCGCTCTGAAGGCGTGCGCACTTACTCCTCAGGTGGGCTCGAAAGATCCGTGGGTCCCGAAATTTTATTTGCACTAGTCCCCAACGCTGGACGAGCCCTTGTTGCAAAGCTTGGGCAACAAGCGCTAGCAGGAGCGGCCGGTGGTACCGCTGTAGGGGGGCTTCGTGAAGGAACTTTGTATCTGGACTCCCTGTATAACGGAAAAAAGTACGATGCAGAAGGAGCCACTCAGAGAGTAGCAGAAATGGCAGCGTTAGGGGCTTTCCTGGTGCCATCTATTTCCAATGCCCCTAAAGCGGTTCAGACGGTTGCAGTTTATGTGGGTGCTGTTGCGGGCGGGGCCTCTGCAGTAGCGGAGGCTCGGTCTGGAAATTTTATAACGGCGGCAACGGATTTAGGAATGGGGCTCATGGCGGCTGGAGCGCTCGCAAAAAATGCAACTGGAGCCCGAACCGCGGTTTCAAATCTCAATTCGGATAAAGGAAATGGAGTCTTGGCCATGCTCGGTTCCTCAAATCCAAATGAACAGGCAGTCGCGCAGCGGTTCGCAAGACAACTGATTGCTTCTGGCGAAATCAAAACTATTCCTTCCAGCGTTCTTGGAAAAGTATCTCCAGAGACTGCGCAGGAGTTGAGTGCGCTTTTACCCAAGCAAGCGTCCTCTTCTCGAGGATTTCTGGGAAGAGCCTACGATTATTTCTTTGCTCAACCCGCAGAAAAACCATCGGCCAAACCGAGTGAAGTGGCTCGGTTACCGGCTCCATCCAAAACTTTGGAACCCTATTCCCCTCGAGTTCGTGAAGTTGCGCAAAAGGTAGCTCAAGAGCGAGGAATTTCCGTGGATCAGTTATCTCCCGATGAACTGCGCACAATGGCCCATCGGGAAGATGAAATCGCTTCGCTCATGACTGAGGGGCTCAGCTATGAACAAGCTCGACTAAAACTTGAAAGAGTTGGACTAGTACTCTCTGGACAGAATTCGTTTAATAAGGTGGTTCCCGCAGGTGGTGGCAAACCTGAAAGTTTGCATCGAGTAGCAAGCCAAGTGTTGGGGCAGCTACCAGAAAACTTTCACGAACTTCCCCGGGCCGAAAGATTGAGACTTGCGCGAGAAGTGATCGGCACAGCGTGGGACGTTCAACCCACGACCCCCTTTGTGGCGGAAAAAGGAAAAAACCAGGGCTTGTTGCTGGATGTGCTCTCTGAAACCGTCGCCGATATCCGACCTGTTCCCTCAGTAGTTCCTAGGTATCGGTCAGTACCAGTTCCCGAGGGTGGCATCAGTACAGCGGATGATGCGCAAAGGCTTTTCAGTTTAGATTCTAAAGGCGGCTATGTGCATACAGCGCCCAGTCGAGAAGGTGCACTGAACTTCACTCCGGGGGCTCAATCTCGGGCCGTGTTTGTATACCCCGAAGGAACTCCAGCTTTTGTTGTGAATGGCGAAGGCCAGGTTTTCAGTGGAGCTAGAGACCTTCAAGCTTCTATTGATCCCAAGCGATTCCAAACATTTGCCAACAATGACTGGGGAGTTCTGCCGAGGGATTTACGCGTGGGGCGTGTTAGTCCAGATCCCGATGGAACTGTTATGATTTATTTGGAGGCACAACCAGCCCCAAAAACCGCGAGCGGAGCAACAGGTGCTTCATCGGTCCCAGTACCCAGTGCGGCGAAGCCCTACCAAATAGAACTTAACCGAATGGGAGCTAGGGCACCCGCAACAGAAGTACAACCATTAAGTAGTTTTGGGGCTGCCATGAGTGAAGCTAAGTGGCGCGTGGGGATCACGCGGGGCCAATCTCCAACTCAAGTTCATACGGTTGAGACTATGGACTCTCGGGGAAATCGAGCGCGTCTTGTTCAAGAAATCTATGAAATCAATTTAGGGGATGGTGCAGGAAAGACACCCGTTCTGATCAATGCTCACGAGGCAGGAGGAGCTCATGCGCTTCCTCATGTTGAGGTGGGCATTCCAAAGACACTTACGCCAGAACCCGGCTCGCCCATCAATTATTATGGAAACAAAATGCGAGTTTTCTGGAACGATAAAAAAAGGGCTCAGTAAGAAAATAAAAAACGTATAATAATGCTTATGCCTAATTATTTAATGATTCTCCTCGTCAGTCTGTACGCCTCTTCCTATTCATTAGCTGGGACCCATTGCGAGACAGCTTTTAAGCAGCTCCAAAGAGCGCTGTCCCCCGTTTCAGTCAACCTGAAGCGAGCGCAAGAGCTTGCCGAACCCTTTGTGAATCGAAAAATTGCTTCGGAAGTGTTGACCGATCGGGGAGTAGAAGCAGCTCTGCAGGATTCTGTTTCCGTAAAGCGTGATGAGCGGGCCGTAGCTGAGGCTATTGAAGACGCCCTGCTTGCTCGAGGCATGTCTGAGGGGCAAGCTAAGAAAGCTGCGAAAGGGTGGACCGAAGCCCTGAAGAGTCAGTGGCTAATTCAGCAATAATGAAACGCAACTCCTCCCTCGACTCCCTTCGCGGCTTTGCAGTTCTTTTGATGATTGTGGACCATTTTGCGGCTGTGTGGCTGCGAATGAAAGTGATTGAGTTCGGCAATATTCGTTTCTTCACTCGTCCCAGTATGTTGCTCTTTTCCTTCTTGTTGGGGTTTTTCCTGCTTTCTGGTTCCGCTGGACGCAACCGAGCTGTTCGACTGGGCCTGGCTGCACTTGTATCAAACTTTATTTACCTGGGTGCGTATAAACGGCTCGACATTCTGGTTTCAATGCTTTTAGTCGTTGGGATTTATCAAATAGCCCGCTCCCATTTTATTTGGGGAGTTTTGGCAGTGCTCTTAGTTTCATGGGATCCCACTCAAGGCATTCTGGATTATCCACTCTCGATCACATTGGCATGTGCTGCTCATGGAGCGGTGCTGAGGGAAGGCAATCCTAAAAAGTTGCTGGCATCCTCGTTGCTTCTGACTTCGGGAGCCTGGTTTTTGCCTGGTTCCTTAAATTACACCGCAGCTTGGGTAATCCCCACTACTCTGCTCATGCAGTTATTCATCCAGCGTCCGCAGATTCAAATTCCCATTCTTAATTTTATGGGGCAGCATGCGCTGCTCATCTACAGTCTGCAATGGTATGTGCTGAGTTTCACCCGCTATTGGTGGGTGCTCAAAGGCAAGTAGCCAAAAGGTACGGCCTTACTTTTGGCGGTATTTTTCCTCTAAAAGCGCTAAGGCTTGACTTAATCCCTGGAGCAAAGCGACTTCAGGACTCGGCTTCCTCCCACACGCAATTTTTATAACCAATCCCAGCGCTTTGATTTTCTCATGCCCCTCCCCCAGCGAACCAGAAATCAAAATCGATTTCTTCCCGAGTTTTTCAGCTATTTGAATCGCCGCCCATGGCACTTTTCCAAAAAGGGTTTGCGCATCGGTTTTTCCTTCGCCCACCAGTAAGCAATCATGTTCGTTCAGAAGTTCTTCAAACTCGGAAGCCTTTAAAACAAACTCTGAACCCGATACGAGCTCTGCTCCTACATAAGCGTGCAGTGCTGCCGCCAAGCCTCCCGCAGAACCAGTGCGTGGCATCTGGGCTACTTTCACTCCACACGCTCTCTCAGTTTCCTGAGCAAACTCTACATTTATTTTTTCGATGACTTCAACTTGCTGGGCACTTGCCCCTTTCTGTGGAGAAAAAACTCGCGCGGAACCCTGAGGCCCACAGAGCGGATTATCAACATCACAAAGAACGGTGATTTTCCATTTTGGAAAATGCCCATCCCCCAAAGCCTCTAACATTCCTCTGCCCGCATCTGAAATGGCGGAATCTCCAAGCCCGATGAAAAGTTCACATGGCATCCCGTGCAATTCTTTCTCAATCGCTAGAAGCCATTCGCCCAGTCCCCGGCTAGTAGCTCCCAACGGATCTCGCTTTTCAGGATTGTTGGGGGGATACCCAATGGCATCTGTACTTTCTAAATAGACTTCTTGTTTTCCAGAAGCCGCAAGCTTCCAATAAGAGGTAGCTGTTCTCGGATCTCCAAATGCTCCGGTGATCGCGTGAGTTTTTATTTGAACCGGCGGCGAGGTTTTTAAATAGGTAAATGTGCCCTTGCCTCCATCTCCTAAAGGCAAAGCGGTGGCCGTATGGCCCAAACGGCGAAGTTCCTCACACGCAAGGGTACAAGCTTCCTCGTTGGTGAGAGAGCCTTTAAAATTACTAAAGGCTACTAAAAATTTCATGGGTTCCTGGTTAGGGCCTGTCTTTACCAATGGCCTCTACTGGGCAAGCTGCCATCGCTTCTTCGCACTGGAAGATTTCTTCTTCGGTTTCGGGTTGCTTAAAGACATAGTCGTGATCCCCACTAGGGGCTTCTTTGAAATTTTTGGGTGCTGTTTCGGCGCAGACACAGCAGAGGATACACTTTTTATCCACGTACCATTTGCCCGGGACATTTTCTTCGTAAGCATCTTGCCAGTCTGCCATAAAACAAAAGTTTAATCAAAACTCAGTGACTGAGTTCTGAAGCCAAAATTCGATGAGTGGGGCTCACTCTCGATGGGTTAATTTTCGGGAACCACAAGAAATCCCGTGAAACACCAAAACCTTCGTAAGCCTTTTCTACGTTTTCGAATACTTCCTCAAGCATTGCCACGCGATCAATCCCCACGTGGGTGGCTTCTTTTTCAACTGCTTCTAAGACACTCGTGCTGAACTTCATAATGAAGTATTGAGCTGCTTTCACGTACGCTTTACCAAACATGGAAAGCCGGTCCATGATGTCCGGGAGTACGATGTGCAGGAAGTGCAAGTGCCGGCTTTCATCTACGAGCAAGTACTTGCAGAGTTCATTGCCAATGGGATCAATGTTGGCTTGTCGGGCTCTACGAATAAAAGCCGATGCAAAGTTCTCTGAGAACAAAGTGGAGAATAACCAGTTTTCAACCCGGAAGGCACCTACTGAAGCCGCTTGCCCCAATACGTGGTAACGCCATTGATACTTAGGCGGAGCACCCAACTTTCTTAAATAAGATTCAATGGCAAATACGTGCCTAGCTTCATCAAAAGTTTGTGCCGAAAGATAAAAAGCCATTTCTTCGCTCTTATATTTGCGAACGGCTTTCACCATCATGTTTTGGATGACATTCAAGCCCATTTTCTCAAGGGTGTAGAAAATGGTGATGAACTTTTGCCAAATCCTACGGCTTTCGTCATCTAAAGTGATCTCCTGATCAAAATTGATTCTTTGTGGGGCATACCACTGCTGCGAAGCTGCTTGTAAGTACAAGCGCCGGATTTTTGCTTCATTCACTTTGGGATTTTCATTTTCAGTGGGCGAGAAAAAGAGCTTTTGAAGTTCCGGATTGCTCTGCAGTAAAAACCCTGAAGCTCCAGATGGAGTTTGAGTCGAAATATCCTGAGTTCTCAAATCCAGTTCGTCCATGGCATCCCCTTGTGAGCGCGAAGCTCGTTTATGACATAAGGCGCTAATAAGGTCAAACCTTAGCCTGACCTGAGGGCCTAAAAGCACATAATATAAGTATTTGGAATCATTGGCAACTTAGACAGTTGTGAGATCTGGCCTCTACGGGACCTCCTGAATGAGGGGCCTGGTAAGTCCTTGGCGGCCCGTAGATAGGCACTCAAGGTATACGTGTTCCTGTGGGAGCGCTTTTCTGCAGAACTCCCGTGATTTCGTGTGATTTGTTGTATTCTTCAAACCTGTAAAAAAACTAACACCCTGTTGGCCGCTTTTGACTACTTCCTAACACCGCACACTTTTGGAGGACACCCGCTCACAGGAAGTGCGCATGAGTGCGCAGCCGTAGATTCACCCCTTGGAATGGTGCTTGCACTCTTTCGCCGAGAACAAAGTGATCAGTGTTTTTATGTGCTCCCGGGAGAGGGGTCTCCCATTTCTGGAGCAGCACTGGTTTTAGTTTTTGATGCGGGGAAGTGAAATGAAAATTCAAAGATCAGTTGCGGCTCTAGTGGTTGTGTTAGGAATGACAAGCTTGGGTCATCAAGCCTTTGGGGAACACCGCAAAGGAACCTCTGCCGGAAAGCCTAAGGCCCGAACTAAGACCGTGGCCAAAACGACCGAGGACATTCCTAAGAGTTATCAAGAAATCATTGATGCTCTGAAAGAAGTGGACGGAAAAGAACCCGTCGTGAAAGCGTGCGGATCGGTTTCTTTATTAGAAGACGGTGCCGCAGAACAACTCAAAGTCTATTTTGAAACCGTCCAATCCTATCGAACGGCGTTGAACAATTGTGAAGACGAGCTCGATGCAAAGTTCCGCACCTTTATGGACGAGTATTTATCACGCATTAAGCTTGCCACTCGCACCGCGGATAACGACTCCTCTTTAAAGACCATCAACAAACCGAAGAAGGCTTTGGAGGGTTTGGATTCTGCATTGAGATTCCATGCGGGACTTAAAGCGCTTTTAGAAAAACGAACCAAGGAACTTTCTGGAAGTGTAGAAAAATTTTCTGATGCTGATAAAGAACTTAAAAAAGCACTCGATGGCATTTATAAACTCTGTGCCGGAAAAGATTTTAAGCCTTCTGAAGATGCGGAATCCACTTTGAAGATCGACAGCTTCAACGAAGAGCTCAAACAAGGAAAGTTTAAAGATGCGTGCGAACTCAAAGTAGAAGAGCCAGCAGCCCCTGCTGTAGATGCTGACGATAATAGCAGCACGCAAAAAGAAGAGCCCGAGCATGAAACGGCGCCACCAGCAGGTGATGGGAATGGCGCTGGCGAAGGACAGGCCGGCGGTGCAGATGCCAATGCTTCGCAGTTGAACAACGTATTGCCCAATCCTTCTACAGGAAATGCAGGGATCATCCCTGGCTTCACTGGATTTAATAACGGGTTAGATCCTGCTCAGGCCTTTAATCCGACCGAGCGAGAAGATGCGTTGCTGGGTCAGCTCTTAGCGTTGGCGCAGAACAGTCAACGTCCGAATGAGATTGGTGGTTCGCCCACGCGGGATAACAGTCGCTCGTTCTCGGCTCCTCCAGTGAGTGTGAGCCCACAGCCTGGTAACCAGAGCCAGCAACAGCCACAACAGCAGCCATATCCGCCGATGCAAATGCCGCCCTTCCCTTATGGGATGATGCAGCCACCGGCTCCGACCCCGATTCCGGCTGAGCTCTTAGCACCTCGAGTGCAAGAAGCTCCTCGTGCGAATCCGATGGATGCTGCAGCTAATGCTTCATTGATGGAAATTGCACGGATGAACCAGCAGATGATGCAAATGCAAATGGCGAATGCCATGGGGCCTCGAGCTCCCTATGGTCCTGGCTACGGAACTCCGAATGTTGGTCGACTCCGACAAGCCCGAACCGCCTTTAGAGGCGCTCAAGGTTCGGCTGGTAATCGACTCATGAGTCGAGGTCGTAGGACGATCAGTCGAGGCGCAGCTTCTAGCCGCGTTCGTTAATCAGAATTACGAAGGACGGGCTTCAAAAACCCGTCCTTCAAAAACCACACCTTCTCGAATAACGGTTTCTGCGTTCACAATCGCATGAGAAAGCACAACAGATTTTTCCACCCGTACATTCTTGCTTAAGATCACTCGGTCCCCAATCACCGAAAAGGGCCCAATCTCTACCCCCGATTCAAAGCTGCACCCTTCTCCTATCAGTGCTGGACCTCTCACGTTCAAATCATCTGGTAATTGAGTCCTCTGAGTCGTCCATACTTTGGGTGCAACTTCTCGATACACAGGACCAAACGAAGAAAGTGTGGTTAGTAAACCGTTCTGGGGAGTTCCTAAAAGATCTAAGAGCGCCATGCTGGAGCTCCACAAGGAAGGAATATCTCCTGTATCAAACCAGAAGGCCCCGTCCATAAAAACTCCACGGGCCTTGGAAGGCTGTTGCTCCATCAGTGCCGGATACAGGACGTCATTGATCCCCGAAGGCTTTTCTTCCAAAAAGGTAAAAATTTCCGGGCTGAGAACGTGAACCCCAGTGAACAAGCCTTCTCTGACTGGAACGCCTGTTTTCTTTCGAGGTAACGAGCACAACTCGCCAGACGCATTGACGCCAACTGCGGAATAGCGCTCCTTGAGAACAGCATCGTCCAACAAAGCCATGGTGGCCCAAGACTGATTTTTAAAGTGGGCATCCACCAGCGCATGAATATTTAAATTGGAAATGAAATCGCAATTCGCAAGAACAAAAGGTTCGCCTCCAAAAAAGCCCTGTGCCTTTTTTAAACCACCGCCCGTTCCCAACAGATTCTCTTCTTTGGAGAAACTCACTTGGCAATCTTGAAGCGGGAGGTCCTTGAAAAATTCTTCGATTCGGTCTGGCAAGTGAAACAGGTTGATAATGATTTCATGGATGCCGTGACGACGTAATAAAGCCAACGTGTGGAGAATGTTAGCCAAGTTCAAAACAGGTACTAAGGGCTTGGGATATCGTTCGGTGATGGGCAATAGGCGGGTTCCCAATCCTGCCCCTAAAATCATGCCTTTTGTCACGAGATTATTTTTCATGCAAGGTCTTTAACATTGTATCGATTTCAAAAGCCGCTGCAACCGCACTGGGAATCACACCTGCTGCTTCGCTCAGTTGGGCAAGCCGCAGGGCTGGTTCAATATACTGCAAGTGAGTTTTCTTTTTGTTCCTAGTCCAAAACGATGCAAAGGAGCCAGCCGCTTTTAATGTCCTTTGATATGCTACTCGCATGAGGTCCGGCTGAAACTGTTCCCAAGATACGTGTTGAGAAATCGGGTAGGCTTCTAAAGTATTTCGGTAAGTGTTGATGAGCCTGGTCCGCAAATCAGGAGTCATGGGGGTGTAAGCATCGAAAACTAAGCTCGCTAAATCGTAGGCTGGAGGTCCCAAGCGAGCGTCTTGGAAATCAATCAACGAAAGGCGCTCCTGATGAACAATGATATTTCTGCAGTGATAATCACGATGACAAAACACTTCCGGCCGAAGGCGTTCGAGTTCTTCACACCAAGCGCGAATGACCTGAAGGGTTTTTTGCGGAAGTGGTGAGAGTCCGAGGAATCCTCCCCTCAAATGTTCTAAGGTAAAGCACAGTTCCTGAAAATATTTTTCGGCATCAAAACGCCGAGCAGCAATCGGCAATGTTTTCGGCACAGGATACAACTTGCCGTGAAGATGCGCCAAAAGCTCAGCAGCTTTTGTTAACCATTCGGGCCCTTCAAGGGGTCTTTTCTGAATCCGCAGTTGCAGGAGTTCATCTCCGAGGTCTTCCATCAAAAGAAGACCCGTTGCAGGATCTACGTGTCGGAACTGAGGCACTGGTAACTGAGCGGCTGCTAATGCTTTTTGATGGGGCGAGTAATCTTGGCTTTGTTTCCACTCCGGATCGCTAATGAGGATCCAAGAGGCAGTCGAATCGGTCACTCGATAGAAGCAGCGAGTAGAACCGTCTCCCAAAAGAAGTTGGATGCGGAGCTCAGCGGAAAGCCCCTGTTTGACTAACCAACTTCTCAGAAAAGTTTCAGAGTGTGCGTGAGTAGTCATGACTAAACCCCCTCAAGAGTATCCAGAATAGTCAGTATTTTCAATAATTTATTTTATTTAAGACTAGAAAAAAAAATACCGAGATCTATACTAGAAAGAGACCAACCTCGTCCTCTTTCTTTCCACATGGAAGTGTGAAAATCGTGCTCAATCGACTTCGAAACAAGAAATCAGCCAACTGGATTTTGATCACAGCCGTGATCTGCCTGTTTGTGCTTTCGAAGCAAAAGAGTCGTGTTGTTTCTCAGCCTCAAAAACCAGTTGCGGCTCCTGTATTAGCAGCGCCAGAATTGCCAACGCTTCCCGAAGTAGAACTCCCCGAAGTATTACCCAAGCGTATTTTCACACGTCAGCTCAACCCTCGAAAATTGACCACGAAAAAAGCGAGCACCAAAAAAGCACCTTCGCAGAGAACGGCTCGACACAAAAAACACATTCGTCGGTTGAATGCCAAAGAACTGGCTCAACTTTATCAAGTGGTGGATCAGGGCCTCGCCGAATCACCCCAAGGTGCGGTACTCAACGTGGACCCATTTGAGAGCTTGGCCAATTTAGATCCTGGTTTTTCGTTTGCAGTGGCTATTCCCAGAGAAAACCCGGTCACCCTTCAAGAAGGTGTGTTGGCGGCTGCGGATTTATCTGCATATCAGGCGAGCTTGGCTCAGTATGGAGAAGTGCCTCAATTAGAGGAGCTTCCCCGTCCGAAGACACCTGAAGCTTCCCATGCTGAAGTGGTGGCGACAGTTTCAAGCGAAGATTCTTCTAACGAAGCTCGGTTAGAGCCTCAACCAGAGCTAGCAACAGAAGCTGAGGAAGACCTGGCACCAGAGCCGGAAGTCGAGACAGAGCGCGTGACTACTCAACCGCAACCGCAAATAGCAGAGCCCGAACTCGTACGGCCGCCCCAGAAAACCCATTCAGCAGCTCCATTGTTGGCTGTGCCGTCGGAAGTGAGTTCCGTGGTGAGCCAAGGGAAAAAAGCGTTGAAGAGTATTCAAAATGCGCTGGCTCCTGAGAAAAAAGAAGCGGCACCTGGGTTGACTACTCAAAAGAAAAGTTCCAATCGCTATTTGGTTCCAGGGGTCGAGCCCACTCAAACTCGAAGCTCCGAACCTGTTGGGAAGCTCTATGGGAAGCTTTCTTATGACAGAGATCTGCACCACTGGCTGGAGTTGGAAAAAGGCCACGTGGAATTGAGATTACAAAAAGCACTGTCATTAGATCCGGCCGACATGATTTTTGTAGAGTATCAATTTCCCAACCGAGATTTTTCCTGGGATGGAAGACAAGTAGTGGGAGATTATCAGCTGATTGCGAGCATTTTTAAAGCAAGCAGCCAAGAAGCGGTAGCCCAAGTTGTTTATCCTCAAATACTGAACGCTCAAAGCGCCAAACAGATGGTGGTCTTTCATTTGCGAAAAGTACAAGTGATGGAAGCCATTCGTTCAGCGCAACTTCAAGTTCAAGCGGGGGTGGTGCTGTCGGGAACTGTTTTCGAGGCAAATACAGCAGATCACCAAGATTTAAAAACTATTCCGGGTGCTGAAATTGCGGTGAATGGATTTCCCGAATGGGGCACGTTTAAGACCAATGCGCAAGGGTCCTTTAGAATTCCGCAGGCGGCCTCCCACAGTGAATTCGTTCTCACAGTCACGGCTCCCGAACACTATCCGACTCAAGTCACCATTCCAGTTTTCCAGACGACTGGCTATGTATCTGTGCATTTAGTTCCCAAAAAGATCGTCAACACGATCACGACTCATTTTACTCAGCGCCCGCAAATGGAGGATAAGGCGATTGTATGGGGCCGGCTCTTTAATGCGCAATCCAGAGCCCCGGAATCCAACC
Source organism: bacterium (assembly GCA_009927045.1). Classification (GTDB taxonomy): domain Bacteria; phylum Bdellovibrionota; class FAC87; order UBA2466; family UBA2466; genus RFNO01. The sequence goes on from RFNT01000218.1 coordinate 46,895, forward strand.
AGGAAATTTTCTTATCGGGTCGTCGCGGACGCGCCCTGTACTTTGGGCTTCTCCCTGACAAAAACTTAAGGGCAACGACCGCAACGGGATCCTTTGCATATTTCAATGTCGAGCCAGCTTTCCGATCTCTAGGGAAAAGAGATTCGACAGCATTTGATCTCATACAAGCGCTTCCAGGGTATGCCTATTACGTAGAGTTGGGACGCACAGGCCAACACACATTAAAGGGTGTGGTTAAGGACCCCTATCGCCAGCAACCCGTTCCTGGCCAAGTGAAAGTAGTGGGTTCGCCGCTTTCAGTGGAAACCGATGAGCACGGCCACTTTGAAATCAGTGGCATTGAATTATCTCCAGGCGTTCTGACGCTGGAAATTTCAGCCGAGGGGTATCCCACTTCCTGGCATACTCTTCCTTGGAGTTCTCAGGACAGAATGCAAGTACACACTTTCTATTTACCTGAATCAGAGCTGGTAGAGGCAGCAAGAACGAGCGTCGCCCGGGCAGTCGAAGCCCCTCAGACGGGTGTGCTGTTGGGGGGAGCGGACCAGGGATTCTTCGGCGATCGTAAGCAGTGTGTTTATGTTTCTCTTGAAAACATTCAGGGAGAGCGCGTGAGTGGGGAGCAGGGACCTTATCCTCTCAACCGAGCAGACGTGGACCCTCGTAAGCCGCTCTGTCTCTCAAAATATCGACCCGGCTTTTCCTTTTTCAACTTAAAACCCAATCAATATGTTTTGAAGTGGCACTCAGCTCAAGGCGAGCTTCTTCGCACCCATGTCACCCGTGTGGGCGCCGACAGAGTCAGCATTCTTGTGAATTAAAATCGCTGTTTTCTTTCCTTGATTCCAGGGCTCTTAAATACGATGTGGGATTCAAACGGCGAAAGTTCGTGTTCAAAGATGATGTCTTTGTACTGTTCTAAAAGATTTACTGCTAACACTTCCGCAAAGAAGTTCCTTCCTGCAAACCCCAAATCTTCCTTAATGGGAATGTTTTGAAAGTCCTCGACTGTTTCGACCTCATATTTCTGACTGAGTCTTCGAATGCGTCCGACGCCAGAATTATAAGCGGTGACGGCGAGTCCCCAATTGGGGAGCACATTTCGGTAGAGCTGGAGCAGTTTTGCAGCAGCTTTGCTCTGAGCGATGGGGTCCCGCCACAGTTCGACAGAATCTCGATGGATCATCTGTTTAGCGGTTTCTCGAACAAACTGCCACAAGCCAATGGCACCGATCCGTGAGAAAGCATTCGGGTTGAAAGACGATTCCACAAAGGGAATTCGGGTGAGCCCCAGTGGCAGTCCTCGCTCTGCAAAAATGGCTTCAATTTGTGGCATCAAAATTTGAGATCGTTGTATGCCCGCTAGAAAATGATCGCGCTGGCCTGTCTGGGTTCTTAAATCTCTCAGAATTCGGCGTACATTTTTCTCATCTAAACCCCCAGCGAGCTCTAGGAGACTGCGTAAACTTTGTCGCTCTAAGTCGGACAGAAGTTGGGTTTCGGAAAGTCCCGCAGCTTCTTTGATTCGGTCTTTAAGCGCTTTTAAAACAAAGCGCTCAGTGCGTTCTGCTCCATAGCTATTAGCACCGGAAATGGTGCCAAAGATGATCTCTGGATTGCGTTTATCATGAACAATTTTGATGTCACTGGAGTAGCGCCCAAAAACCTGTAACCAAAAGCCCACTCGGCCCCGGAGTCCTGCTGGAATTTTAAATTCACTCTCGAGCCGATTCGACGGGTCTTCCATCAACTTGTCTAAATCGGTGAATGCCAGCGACCAGTTGTCTTTGTGGTGGGTAGCATTCCCCTGAAAGCGCCTTTCAAGCTCTAGTAAGGAGAATTGCTCCCAGCTTGGATTGAACTTTTGCCAGTACCCCACACGCACTGGATTGGCTTTCAAAACTTCGTGCGGGGAGAGGAGCGGCGAGCTTTCCATTTCAACCGCACTGAACCCATCCTCTTGAGACGACGAAAAGCTGACCAAGAAAGAAGAGAGGAACATACAAAGTGCCGTAGTCACGGAAGTATGCTTCCAGAATGCGGTCCTGAGTTTGTGCTTCGTACGCTTGTTCATGAGCTCCCAGACGTGCGCGTGACAAATTTTGTTTATCAGCATGCACGAAATTCACCAAAAGACAGACCCCACGCGGGTCAGTCTCCGGGTTCGCGGGTTGGAATCGCAAGGCATGTGCCATTTCGTGCGTATTCTGCAAGAAAACGACTAGATTTATATGGGCTGGAGGTCGTACTTCCGTAGTTCAGCCATCGCACGCTTATAGCCGATGGTCACTACTTCCTGGAGAGTTGCGGCGTTCAGAGTGAAGTGGTCGCCGAAGAACATCTGTTTGTCCTTAGCTTCCGGATGAATGAAAATATAATTCAGCCGCTCCTTGAAATCGATTCGTTCCGCAAGCAACTTTAAAAGTTCTGGCAAATCCTCTTCCGGATATTTTTTGTTTTTGAAAAACTCGCGTACGGTTTCAAGCACTAGGCTCTTGTTTTCGTGAGCGCGTTTAGCGGCATATACTTTTTGCTCAATGGCTTGATAAAGCGCTTGGATCACAATAGCGGGCATTCCATAGTGAACCAGCGAACCTATCTCTTCCCGATAATGATAGGGCTGGTGGGTATAGGAACAAATTAATAAATCGCACCCGTTTTCTTTAGCAACATGGGTGGAAAGCGTTTCTCGAATTTCCCCATCAATGTAATAGCGTGTCTTGTCGGGGCCGTGCTTGACTTTGTAAGGTGCAAAAATGGGCGGTAAGGAGAGGGATGCACCCACAGCATCGTAAATGGTTGCATTGGAAGCATACTGTGAATACTCATCGTAAGTTTTTTCCGTGCTGTAACGACCGAAAATGATTTTACGGGAGTGATCCAACTGAGTTCCCACAATAAACAGGTCAGGCTTTAGCTCATGAAAATGAGGGGTGGGAAGCACGTGATTCTGCAAATACTTTGCTATGCCTACGGTCGAGAACAGCCCAGGTAATCGCAGGTTTTTAAGCACGAAAGATTCAAAAGTCCGTCCCAGAATAGGACTTTGCCGAAAGCTCTTGAGGATGGCAGCCGGCTTGGGCCAATTGATTTTCAGCATATCTCGATACTGAATTTTTGGAATTTCTTGAAACTCGCCTGGAATCCGGAAATTAATATCTGAGGTGAAGGAGTTGATCAGGGATTCCACAGGAATTCCGGATGCCAACAAAGTGGTGATGAGAGCTCCGGCGCTGGAACCCACATAAGTCGCAATTTGCTGCGGGTGATACTTGGGAGGGGGATAGGGGACAGAATTGATTTCCGATGGAGCTTCCGCTTTTCCTCCAACGAACGAGAATCCTTTGTCTCTGAGCGCCAAACAAACTCCGATATGAAAAGCCGCCGCTTTTGTAGCGCCACCACTACAGACAAGCCCTGCTTTAGTAAATTCAACTCGGCTTTTTGCTCGTTCTTTGCCCATTCAATTTCCTAGAATAATCACTTCGCACTCCAGCGTCACTCCAAATTGGGCGCTTACAGTATCTTTTGTGAGTTGTATGAGATCTAAAATGTCCTGCGCGGTGGCATTTCCCTTGTTGAGAATAAAGTTGGCGTGTTTTTCAGAAATTTGCGCCCCCCCAACGGTACGTCCTTTTAAACCCGTCTTTTCTATCAGTCGTCCAGCAGAGTGTCCTGGTGGGTTTTTAAAAGTGGAGCCACAACTGGGATAATCCAATGGCTGTTTCTCAGCTCTTTCCTGGATGATCCTTTCCACTTCCTGTCTGAGCGCTTGCGGATCGCCCGGTTTCATTTCAAAAGTCGCCCAAAGTACGAGACTATCTTTCACCGCATTTTGTTCTCTGTAACCAAAATGGAATTGATCGCGAGTGAGGGTTCTTGCTCCTTTTGAAAAGTCAAAAACACGAAGCTCTTTGAGAATGTCTCCATAACATCCGTACTTAGTGCCAGCATTCATAAAAATCCCGCCACCGATACTCCCAGGCACTCCCGAACTGAATTCTAAACCTGCTAAGCCGCGTTCCACTGCCCAATTCAAAAGTTCCGGCTTGCTCACTCCGCCCCCAGCGCGCACCCAAGTCGTTAACTGCTCCTTGGCGGGGGTCACAACTTCTATTTCTCGAAACGCTTTTTCTAAGGAGACTGTAATGCCACGAAGCCCACTATCTTTGACCAATAAATTGGTGCCCCTTCCTATAATGGTCACTGGAAGGTGGAAGTGGCGTGCTTGATCAGAAATCCAAATCAGATCCGTTTCGGTGCGTGGGAATACTAAAATATCCGCAGGCCCACCCACCCTATAAGCGACATGTTCCTTGAGGGGAGCATCAAAAAGAACATTCTCTTGGAAATGATTCCGAAAAAGATTCCGAAGCTCGGTGAGCGAGGCGCTAGAAGAGCGATTTGTAAACACTCGGCAAATCTCCTGCACCTAAAGTCAAAATAATATCTCCGGGCGCACTCTCCCGAAGCCAGTTCTCAATTGCAGCTAAGGGCTGTCCTGCTTCCACCACTTGAGGATGACCAGTTTGAGAAATGTTTTGAACTAAAGCAGAAGCACTCACGCCTGGAATGGCAGTTTCTCCAGCAGCATAGATCTCTGTTACAGCGACGGCATCACAGAAGCGAAAACAGGAGGAGAACTGGTCAAAAAGATCTTCGGTTCTTGAATAGCGATGCGGCTGAAACACGACCCGAATTTTACTTTGAGGAAACCGTTCTCTTGCCGCTGAAAGAGTTGCGTTGATTTCAGTGGGGTGATGAGCATAATCATCAATCAAAGTTACGCCTTTGAGCTCACCACGTTTTTGAAACCGACGTTGCACGCCTTGATAACTTCGCAAAGCTTCTAGAGAGCGTTCTCTAGGCACAGAAAGTTCATCGGCAACCGCAAGGGCGGCAACTGCATTCAATACATTGTGTTTTCCGGGTACTTGGAGAGAGAGCGTGAATACGTCTGTTCCTGCTTGAATGCGACAATCTGTTCCGTGAGCAGTGGGCGTGTATTCCACAATCCGATAAAAGTTTTCAGGTTGAAATCCGTAAGTTTTCCTTCTTCGAGACAGCTTAGGAAGCAGCATTTTTAAGTATGGGTCATCTCCGCAAATCACAGAGAGCCCATAAAAAGGAATTTTGTTTAAAAATGAAACGAAAGCCTTTTTCAGCTTGGCCATGGTTTCGTAGTGATCCATGTGTTCGCGATCCATATTGGTCACCACGGCAATAGAAGGAGTGAGCAAATTGAACGATCCATCGCTCTCATCGGCTTCTACCACCATAAAGTCACCTGCACCCAATCGCGCATTGGTACCACCAAAATTATCCATGCGACCGCCGACTACAATCGTCGGGTCGAGTCCGGCTTGAGTTAATGTGAGCGCAATCATTGAAGTGGTTGTGGTTTTTCCATGGGCCCCTGCTACGGCAATGCCGTACTTCAACCGCATCAGTTCAGCTAACATTTCTGCTCTTGGGATGCAGGGAATCTCTCGCTTTAAAGCTTCCGCCAGTTCAGGATTTTGCGGAGTTACGGCCGATGAATAAACGACCAAATCGGCCCCTTCGATATGATGGCTCAAATGGCCTTGGAAAATCTGAGCCCCCAGCTGCTTCAAGCGTGCACACAGCTCGGAACCCTTCAAATCAGAGCCGCTCACGGAATACCCGTTTTTGAGTAAAAGTTCAGCGATGCCACTCATGCCGATTCCACCCACGCCAATCAGGTGTATCTTTTTGATATTATTATACATTTACTAAAACGCCCCCGGCCCTAACGCAATGCAGCCTCTATTTGAGAGCCGATGGTAGCAAGGCCTGAGGCACTTCGCAATCGGGAGGTTTTCTGGGCCATTTGTTCCAGAATCTGGGGCTTCAATAGGCTTTCTACGGCCAGTTTGAGGCGCTCCTCAAAATGAGGACCTTGTTCAATCACCCGAGCAGCTCCTGCAGTTTCAACGAAGCGGGCATTTGCAGTTTGATCGTTCTGCCCCTGTCGAGGATAAGGAACAAAAATAGCGGGTCGACCCATTTGAATCAGTTCCGATACGGTGAGAGCTCCTGCACGACAAATCACCAAGGAAGCTTTTTGATAAGCGGATACCATATCATCGATGAACGGAACCGCCCCAAGGTTCGGATTGGAACAACGACGATACCTGGCCTCCACTCGCTCCCAATCCGATTTCCCGGTTTGATGGGTCACATGCAGGTCTGGCACTTGTTCAAGGAGTTGTGGAATGAGTTCCATCAGAGCGGCATTGATCGCTCGAGCCCCTTGGCTTCCCCCTAAAATTAATAAGTGGAGCGGGCGTATCGGTAGAGGCAGGGGTGGGGTCGTTAGAAAATTCTCCCGAAGGGGATTTCCAGTAACGATACACTTGTGTGCACTGAAGGCTTCCTCCGCCTGTTGAAACCCTAAAAATATTTTTTTAGCAATTCTTCCCAGTAAACGGTTAGCAATTCCTACGGATGCATTTTGCTCTTGAAGATAAACGGGAATGCCGAGAATAAAGCTGGCAAAACAAACGGGAAAAGAAACATAGCCCCCCACGCCCAGAGTTAAGTCTGGCTTTTCTCTTCTCAGAAAAAAGAGGGCCCAAAAAACTCCTTTGATCAGCTGAATGAGAGTCCCTATCTTTTTCAGTGCCTTTTGATTTTTGATGGCCCCAGAGGCGACAGTGTAGAAAGGAAATCCTTTTTGAGGAACGAACGTACTTTCCATGCCGGAGGCACTTCCCACGTAAAGAACAGATATTTTACGTTTCCGAAGTTCTTCAGCGATGGCGAGTGCAGGGAACACATGGCCTCCTGTGCCTCCCCCAGTGATCACTACTTTTTTCTTGGTCATTCTGAGGCGATCATTCCAGACTGGCGGACTATGTTCAATAAGATTCCCACCATGGCGAGATTCACTACTAAAGCGGAACGACCCCAAGAGATGAAAGGCAACGGTAAGCCTTTGACAGGAAGCAACCCGGTAACACCGCCTAAATTCACTGCCACTTGAGCCGTGAGAAGAAAAGCCAGGCCAAAGGCAAAGTAGCAAGAAAAGGGATCTGCAGCTTTAAAAGAGGTTCTAAAAAGCAGATAGGAAAAATAAGCAAAAACCGCGACTACAATGATGGCGCCAACAAACCCCAGCTCTTCTCCAATGAGAGAAAAAATAAAATCGGTGTGGACTTCTGGCAGATAAAACAACTTAGCGTTTCCATTTCCAAGACCTGAGCCCAAAATGCCACCCGAGTGAAAGGATAGAAAACTTTGGATGCTCTGAAATCCAGAGCCCTGCGGATCAGCCCAAGGGTTCAAAAAAGCAAACAGACGTTTTCTCCGATACTCCATGTGGAGGAGAGCAGCAGCAAACCCAACACCCCCTAAAACAAAGCCAGTGAGCAGGTACATCAGGCTTAAACCAGCAATAAAAAACATTCCCAACATGGTGAGCACTAATAAGGTGGTTGTTCCCAAGTCAGGTTGTTTGATGATCATCCCCAACAAAAGTGCAATGGCGCCCCCGCGAGCAAGAATTTGGCGGCCAGTGAGCCCTATCATTTTATAATCAGAAAGTACGCGTCCCACAAAAAGAGGGACGGCAATTTTGGAAAGTTCGCTCGGCTGGAACAAGAAGCCTTGAAATCGAATCCACCGAGTGGCTCCTTGAGCATGGTGCCCAATTCCTGGGAAAAAAGTTGCTGCAACCAAAAGAAGTTCAACAGCAAAAACACCATAAGCAATCCGATACCAAAACTGAACCTTCACTTTAGAAAGCAGGATCATGAGAAAAAAACCTGCGAGCGCCGTAAGCGCCTGACGGCTTACAAAATAAAATTCAGATCCATAGCGTTGCAGTGCGGGCACCCCAGTGGCGCTGAACAACATGACTTGCCCCAAGAGTAAAAACAGAACGACGCAAGTGATGATTTGACGTTGGAGAGGGGAACTCAGCGGCATGTCTTAATAATATCACGGACTTTCGTCTAATGCTTGATTGCACAGCGCATCAGCGAGCGTGTTTTGTTCTCGACGAATGTGTTGAATATCCACTTTCTTAAAATGAGCCAAGAGCTTCTTGGCTTTAAGCACCAGAGGAATGATGTGGGGGGCTTTTACTTTATATTCCCCCAGAAGCTGCCGGACCAAGAGCTGAGAGTCGCTTCGCACTTCAATTTCATCAGCTCCTAGTTCAATACTTTTCTCCAGTCCTTTTAATAGACCTTCGTACTCCGCTACATTGTTCGTCACAACACCCATGCGGGCACCTTGACTGAAAACAATTTCCTCTTGAGCCATGAGTACGAACCCATAAGCCCCGGGACCAGGATTTCCTCGAGAAGCCCCATCACAAAATAAAACCATACGCATGCCTCATGACTCCGGTGCAATCAATAGCCGTCCGCAATTGGGACACCGGTGAACCGACTTTAGACCCAGAACTTCATTATAGAGTTGGGGGCGAATCCTCACATTGCAGCCACAGCACAGTCCCTTATCAATTCCCGCTATAGCGACGCCTTTAACCGCAAGAACAGCCTTCTCATAAAGTGCTTTGGTTTCCGGATCCAGTTGAGAAGCCACTGATTTTCTTTTTTCTAATAGTTCCTCGAAAGCCCGCTGCAGGCTCTTTCCTTCTTCTTCCAGGCGTTTCTGTGATGCTTTGAGTTCGGCCTCTTTTACTTTAAAAGTGCTTTCTGCCTCTTTCACTTTGGGCCTAAAACCTTCCATTTGGGAAAGCAATGTGAGTACCTGTTCTTCAATTCCAGATTTTTCTGTTTTATGATTCTCGTTTTCTTTCAGCGCGGCTTGATATTCTTCATTGGTTTTCACTTCCATCATTTTGCTTTCAGCTTTTCTCAGGAAGTCTTCTTTTTCTTTTAAATCCGATTCAGCTTTTCTGAGGGCCTTCTCTATTCCGTCGCATTCCGTTTTCACAGTTTGGTATTGATTCAAGCGCTCATCGATCTGAGTTTGCAGAGCTTGAATTTCAACAGGGATTTGCTGGAGCTCATTTTGAAGTCGAGCCACTTTTTCATCCATGCGTTTGAGCTCACCCAAAACCAGATAAGTATTCTTCATAGGGTCCCTATCTTGGCTCAGGAAGAGGTAATTGGGAAGGGCAAACTAGGGCTGAGAAGGCCGTGTGATTTCGGAGTCTGATACATAGATACTGCTCATAAAATGCTCAAAGTAGTCTCGGTACATATGGTAAAAGCCCCCATCGCCCGATTCCGTACCCCAAGAATTTTTTATCTTCAGCTTCACAATCTTGCCCTGCGCATCGAGATCCACGCCCACAATGTCCACTGCGTGATGGCCCGAACCATGGAAAAAAGCGTCACGGTAGAGTCGTGGGGGAGGCACAAAACCTGCTGGCGTATTAAACGCGTCTATGGACATGATCCCGGTTTCTCTATCCACAAAGAGGGTGTTGTTTTCAAAGGACAAAGTCACCGTCTGGCCTTTTTGCAGGGCCCTGATAATTCGGGTTTCAATTTTATCAAGCGATTCACGAGAAGACTTTGCATAACTCGGCAGAGGCGCTGGCCCCACCGAGCTCTCTCGTTTCAAATTTCCAGCTAAAGGTTCAACTTCAGGAAAAATCCAAAGCGGTTTTGGTGCATAGGGCCCACTGATGGCTTTCGCAAATTGTCGGGGAGTATAAGAGTTTCCGCCCACTTCGAATTTTTTAGGAATAGGACCCGTATAGGTTTTGAGAATCGAACGCATATCTTTGCGAGCCTGGTCCTGAAGGTCCAGATAGGCTTTGGATTCGGGAACTAGGTCCTTAGCATCCCGGTGAAACTGAGCTGCTCGCGTGTTGAGAAAATAAACCAAGCGACCCGCGTGAGGGCTCTTCTCAAAATTAATCCGCGGCTTCCAGAGGGAAGGATCGTCAGGAATGAGTCCGTACCGTCGGATCAGTTGATCCGCATAGTGTGCATTTCCCCCTTGGGTAATAGTTTGTATTGGGCTTTCTAGCACGTCTTCGATTCGATCCAAGAGTGATTGAACAATCAGGTAATGGCGGGACATTTTCACTTCGCTTCCCGTTTTTTGTCGAATGCCCTGTTCAATATGAGAAAGACGTGCATGGATCCAACAGCTTCCATAGCCACACTGGTCGGAAACTTGTTCGTTCTTAAGTTCCAGATTGTAACCGGGCCTGTGCTGTTTGAGAAAAGCAGGATCCAAATAGCGAAGCTCTGTGGCTGAGAGCTTTTGGAAGTCTTTCATGCACCGACCGGGAAACGCCCGGATAGGAAGTGCAAAGACCAGTAACAACAACACCCAAAGCATGTTCATGGTGGTTTCCAGCTTATTGCGATTTGAGCCAGTTGCTAATAGGAGACGCGCGGCCCTTCATGTACCCCACCAGTGGGGCTTCGGGAGCTGAGACCCCATCGTTTTTGATTCGGATCAGCGCCGGGACCTTAGAGCCTGGAGCGAGTGCATTTGCAAGTGCAGGATTATTATCAATATCCAAAGTCACTACTTTTAAACTTCCTTGCTTTTTGTGTGCAAGCGCTTCCATTTCTGGATGAAGTTCTGCGCAGGGACGGCACCAAGAAGCGCCCATTTTTAAAATCACTTCTTTTTCTGAAAACCGTTTTAGCCACTTCCGCAGTTCGTCCAAAGTTTTAATATCTTCTGGTACTTCCACCAAGAGCGCC
>RFNT01000219.1 GCA_009927045.1 bacterium
GACTTGCATGTATTAGGCACGCCGCCAGCGTTCGTTCTGAGCCAGGATCAAACTCTTCAGTTAAAGTTTCGATTCAGCACAAAGCGCTGATTTCATTAAACTTTCTGAAGCGGAATCTTTTTAAAGAAAAAGACTCCACAAACTATTGATTCAAAGAGCCCATTACTTGGCGTCACTGCTATTCAGTTTTCAAAGATCAGATCCACTAAAACTCAAGAGTGTGAGTTTTAGTGATGTTGACTCACTATTGTCAACAGCTTTATTGGAGATCTTTTAACGGTTCACAGAAACTTCAGAACCTCGACCAGCTGAAACTTCAAAGATGTAATACTCAATTCCAGTACCGAGCAATGTAGCCAGTCTTTCAGACTTGGCAAGAGGTAAATTAAAGTTTTTTTTCGCCTATTTGAAAGGGTGTCTTCAGAGGGTTATGATAGGCCTCTATGAATCCTCAAGTGATTATCGGCGGCGGTTTATCGGGTCTTTTAACAGCTCGGATACTTCAAGAAAAAAACATTTCCTGGATAGGATTTGAAAAGACTTCTCGATTGGGGGGAAGAGCGGAAAGCGGCCCGCATCGAGTTCTGCGCAGTGAAACTGCAGTTCTTTTTCAAGAGCTGGTTCCTGACATTAAATGGCTAGCAACTGAGGGAGATGTCAAAGAGCGAGTGAAAGGTGAATTTGAAGAACTCCATGATGGATTTTCTGAAGCAGAAAAATTTTATTTAACTTCCTCATTGTATGCAGCCGAAACTCCGTTTGAAAATTTTGTTGAGAAGTTGGCAGCGTCGGTAACTCCACAATATCAAACTCGCAAGACCGTCACTCGTATTCGCGGAAACGAAAAAGTGATCGAATTTTCTGATGGCTCAGAACAAAACTACCAGCAACTTTTTTGGTGCTCGGATTTGGGACTTTTATTTAAGGTTTGGGAAGGAGAGCCCCTGTGCTCTCCCAAGAGCATGAAAAAGCAAATGGAGAAACCAGCAGGAGTGAATCTGACGCTCGAGTTGGATAGTCCGATCGCTGAAATTAAAAACACGGTTGTGTTGCCATTCCGAT
>RFNT01000093.1 GCA_009927045.1 bacterium
TTCAGAAAAATATCGATAGCTGCTCTGCCCTTCACCAAGAACGACACTGGTATCTAACACAATTCTCATTTGAGCAATCCTTCCACCATACTGCTCATGAACTGAATACCAAAAGCTAAAGTTTCTTCAGCGTCCGGATAGTACTCCGGGAGTGGAGGGAAGGGAGCTTCCCTTGGAGCTTAGTTTAGAAAGGCGTTTCTCTGATACAGAACCTAAAAAAAGTAAAACGGCAGGAATTCCAGAATCTCCATACACACTGAAATCTTCGCTGACCGTTGCTGGTTTACTAGGTATCAGGACCTTTTTCCCAAATTGTTTCTCGAGAATATCAATTACTTTCTGAGTGAGCTGAGGATCATTGAAAGTGGCTCCTGTCCCTTCTTTAGAGAACTCGACAGTGGGTTTTGGCGCCCCTGAACTCAGGGCGCTTGCCTCAGCTTTTCGACGAATCCCCTCTAAGAGCCGCTTTCGCTCTGTTTTGTCAAAACTTCTCACGGTCAATTCAAGCTGACAGGATTCAGGAGTGATATTGTGTTTAGTGCCACATTGGAACTTACCCACTGAAATTACCGAGGGCTCAGTAGGTTCACGTTCACGAGATATCAAAGTTTGGAGATCCATCACAAAACGAGAAGCAATGACAATGGGATCAATATTTTCCTGAGGAAGTGCCCCATGTCCTCCTTTGCCGCGGATGACAACGTCCACAGAATCTGCTGCAGCCATGACTGGACCCGAAACATACCCCAAAGTTCCGGTTGGCAAATGTGAATCCACATGAAAAGCAATCGCATAATCAGGCTTCGGAAATTTTTTGAGAAGTCCCGCTGCAATCATATTTTTTGCTCCGCGCCCCACTTCCTCAGCAGGTTGTCCAATCGCAATTAATGTGCCTCGCCATTTCTGCTTATTCTTTATAAGAAGGCGGACCGTGCCTACTAGATTGGTCATGTGAATGTCATGGCCACAGGCATGCATGACGCCGGTTTTTTTCGAAGCAAACGCGAGCGCAGTATTCTCAGTGATTGGAAGTGCATCTAAATCCGCCCGAAGTAGCACCGTTTTGCCAGGACCATTCTGAAACACTCCAACAACTCCCGTGCCAGCGAATGGAAATGTAACTTTCATGCCTTCTTTTTCAAGAGATTGGGCGAGTAGGCTTCCGGTCTGTTCCTCTTTCAATGAAAGTTCAGGGTTTTGATGGAACTGATGGTAAAGGGGCAGGAGTTCTTTCGAAGCGATAGCAGCTTCTGAGGACAAGCTCTGCATCTGTCCCAAGGAGTTGAACCCAAAAAAGATAAAGAAAAGAAAGATCACCATCTAGGGCTACAACCTAATTCGTATCCATTGGGGACATATTCATTAACGCAAGTCACTCGATTACAATCAAAAACATGATTCATTGAAACATAGGCGACTTGACAATACTGAGCAGTACACCCGAGCTGATAGCCTGGTCGGACATAGTAAGCGGTACATTGATAATCCGTGCATCCGAGTTGATATCCTTTTCTTAAATAGTACTGTTGGCAGGATTCAGTAGTGCATCCCCAAACATAGCCTGCTTGATAAGATAGCGCTCGACATCCGGACTCAGTACATCCCAGGACCGTTCCCGGTGGTACATAGTATTGCTGGCAGCTCTGGCTGGTGCAACCGACTTGATAATTGAGCCGAAGGGGCATCACCTGGCAAGCAGCACGATTACAAGCCAGTTGATACCCGTAAGGCACATAATACCTCGAACATGCTGAAGCAGTGCAGCCGAGCTGATAGCCATTGGGAATGTATATTTTTTCACAAACATCACCTCGACCTAAGGATGAAATCCCCAAATAAAAAATAGATAGATAAAAGATGAAATTTCGCATGAAAAAACTGTAACAAAAGAACCTTCTAAATCCAATCTTTCAGTTACAGTTGGCTTTCTACAGAACTCACCATTTCCGAGAGGGATTGAGCGGTGGTCAATCGACTGTCCAGAGTGATTGTCATGATAACCCGGTCATGACTGTGGGCAAGTTTCTCAAAGCATTTACGCAGCGCTAAGAAGACCTGATCAGGGTGTCCTTCAATGGACGTACTCATGGGGCCCACTTGGTACTGCACCTGACATTTTTTTACTTCTGACAGTGCAGTGGCGACTGCTGAGCTCAAGTGATGTTGATTTAATGGTAAAACAGAAAATTCAGCAAGCATATAATCCACTCCTCAGGTGAGGAGGTGGAGCGTCGAAATGCTGCAAGATAAACTTTTAGCACGATCGACACACCCACCGACTTACCTGCTCAACCGTACGTTGGGTTTTCCCCAGTACGGCTAGAAAGGCTGGCTCATCAAATGAAAGCATTCCTCAGTAAAGTTTCGGATTAAGCCTACTTCCGGCATGCTCCGAATCCAAACTCAGTTGGCTTTCGTTCTCACACCTCCCGTACATCAGAGGTGGTGCCACACGAACAACTTTCGTTGTTTTACCTCTGAGATCCTCGCTCAGCTCTGCTTTTTGTATTCAGAGCCTCTCAGCTTATCGATCTCATCTGCCCTACTCTTAACCATGAATGAGAAGTCTCATCCATTGCTCCTACATAAGCTCAGAGCGGTTAAAAGCAGTTCCGCGCTTTTGTAACTCCTTCTTTATTGACCTATCGCCCTCTCAGTATGAACTCGGGTTTGGGGCCCCATCCAGTTGCCATGGTTCCCAATAATAGCCTTCGTCCGGCTTGATCAGACTCGGCACCCATTCCCAAACGATGAACTTCGATCCACCCCTTGGGGAACTGTTCAAACCTCACTGAGGTTTGCTTTCGCTGCAATCGACCAACTTGCAAGTCATCTTCTCGAAGTCACTCCTCGGACAGTAACCTGTTCGAGGAGTCGATGACTTTTTCGGTCAGCTTCCGTAAGTGGCATTGCTGCCCCTTACGCTAACTATCGCTACAGCCGCATCTGGACAATTCGGCTGGTGAGATTTTCACTCACAAGAAAGTGCTACTTGCGTCGCTACCTTCAAGCACGTTTATTCAGGATTGCACTTACAATGCCAAAGTTTTTTCGCACTGAATGAGTGGATTACCAGTGCTGAGTATTGCTTTTTGAAGTTGTAAATTGGTTTTTGCAGTTAGAGGAGAGGTGCGATCAATCGAAACAGCCTTGCTTCACACGAACTAAAAAAGTCTGATCTTTGAAATTGCTGAGCAAAATAGCTTCAGCATGATTTCGACGCTGGGAAAACATTTGTTCTAAGGAAACCACCTCTGATTTACCAAAGACAAGGTCGTACATTCAAAGTTGAGTCGGAAACTTCGTTCATCCATGTTAGCAGATCCAATCATCGCCACCTCAGAATCAATGGTAACTTGTTTCGCATGAATAAAAGATTCAGTAGTTTCCCAGATTGAAACACCTCCTTGCAGAAGATTCCAGTACCAGCTCTTTGAAGCGGCATCTACCAACCAGAGATCCGATTTTCTTGGGACTAAAATTTCAACCTGAACGCCGCGCCGTACTGCGGCTTCCAGCGAAATTGCTATGGATTCTGTGGGTATAAAATAGGGGCTAAGCAAAGTGATTCTATGTTGGGCAGCGTGAATCAATGCCATGAGAATCTTCTCAAAAGCATGAGAAGGCTCATCAGGTCCCGTGGGAAGAAATTGAACGACAGATTGTCCCACCTGGGAGTTAGCGATGAGAGCATCTTCCACTGATTTCACCTTGTGCCCTGTGGTGAATTCCCAATCTTCACAAAAGACCGTGGCTAACTGCGATACACTGGGACCTTCAATCAACACTTGGTTATCAATCCAATCTAATTTTAAAAGCCTCCAAGCTCTAAAATCAGAGCAAATATTTTGACTGCCCGTGAAGGCCTGAACGCCATCTATCAGTGCTAATTTTCTATGATTTCTGAGCTGGAATCCCCATGGCCGTTTGAGAGTGAGTGCACCAAAAAATGCGACTTGTGCCCCGGAATCCAGCAAAGGCTGCAGAAATTTGGTATTGAGTGAGAAAGACCCCACTTGATCCACGAGTATTTTAACCTCTAATCCCTGCTGAGCTTTTTGAATCAATAAATCTCTGAAGTGAACGCCTACAGCATCAGGTCTGAAGATATAGTATTCCAAGAAGATACTTTTTTTTGCACCTTCAATAGCTTGGGAAAGGGCTTGATAAATAGTCTCCTGGCCTTCAAAAAACTGGAGTCGATTTCCTCCCACAGGGGGAAAACCCGACAAGTTTTCTGCAAGTTGAGAAACGGGTAAAAAACGGGGCTCTAATTCGCCTAATGTGGAACGCATGAGAAAACCAGTTTCCGGAAGTTTTCTTTGCGGTTCCGGTTTGGGTCTTTTTCTCCGTTTGAAATCGGAATAGCCCACTAACGAGTAGAGGAGGGGGCCAAAAATGGGGAGGAGAAAAAAGCTCAAAATCCAGGACCAAGTAGTGGCGGGTGATCCTTTCCGACGACTCAAAACCAAAAGAGTAAACACAAGACCCAATCCAATACTGAGTTGATTAAAAACACTCCAAAAAGAATTCATAACTTCAGGGATCAAGTCTTGGGTTAACGGGAACCTCATCCATCGTGACCACTCCCGTAGAAAAATAAGAGGCTTGGGGATGATGAAAAACCAGAGCAGAGACACTTGCCTCAGGATCCATCATGAAACCATCGGTGAGTTGAACTCCTGCTTGCTCCGGCCGGAGCATTTCAAAGAGTGTTTTTTGGTCTTCCAGGCGCGGGCAAGCCGGGTATCCAAAGGAGTACCTTTTTCCATGGTATTTGGCTTGAAAACGTTCCAACATGGTCGTCTTCAGAGGATCAGGGAAACCCCACATAGCTCTGAGCTGGGCATGGATCAGTTCGGCGTAAGCCTCCGCAGATTCCAAAGCGAGCACTTGCAGGATGTGAGATTTAAGGTACTCCCCCTGTGATTTAAACTGTTCAGCCAGATCTCTCACACCCACTCCAACCGTGGTGACGAACGCAGCCACGTTATCACTCAAGTCCGCGGCCGTAGGCTTAGCAATGGTAGGCCTTACATAGTCCGCGATACACAAACCATCCTTCTTCGGTTGCCTTGGAAAATCAAAGTGTAACACTTTGGAGGAACCATTGGTGCCTGCTGCTACAAAGAGCCGATTACCAAAAGAACCTGCTGGAAAAAAACCATAAACAGCAGAAGGCTGCATCAGAGGGGTGTGTCGATAAGTATCACGGAGTTCCTGAACCGCTTTGAATACATTGGCTGCTCGAGGGTCTTTTTCCTCGATGAACTTCAGAAGTCTTGGATCGGTCTCCACTTTTTCTAGTTCCCGAGCTATCGGACCTCTGAGCCCTAAATGTCTTCCGTAAACCATCATGGGATTTACAAAACGCCAAATATGATCAATGGGGGTGCTTCTAAGCACTCGCAATCCAAAATGAGGTGGCAAAGGCGGAGATTCAATCATTTGAATCAGAGCGCTTCGCTCAAAAGTAGCTTGCTCCGGCGATTTGTGAACTGCAGGGGCCTGATTGAGTTTTTCTTCTTTCTGCTGAAGGTCTCGTTTAAGTTGTTCAAAGGCGGTCGGATTGACAACTTTTTTGGCGAGTTCCAGACCATTCATGGCATCGGAAGCATAGACTGCAGTACCTGCATAGGCTGGGGCTATTTGCTTGATCACGAAGTTCTCAGAAAGTGCGGCTCCACCCACCAGCAGAGGAATCTGAATGCCTGCACGACTCAAATCTGCTGCAGTTAAAACCATTTGTTGTGCAGATTTAACCAAGAGCCCCGATAAACCAATCATGTCTGGCTGATGTTCCTTGACCGCAGCGACGAGCTGTTCAGGTGGAATTTTGATGCCTAGATTGATCACCTTGAAGCCATTGTTACTCAGAATGATATCCACTAGATTTTTTCCAATATCGTGAACATCTCCCTTCACGGTGGCTAGGATCACTTTTCCACGGGTTGAATTATCAGTTTTTTCCATGAAAGGTTCCAAATAAGAAACTGCCGCTTTCATGGCCTCAGCGGATTGGAGCACTTCCGCAACAATGAGTTGATTGGAATTAAAGAGGCGCCCCACCTCATCCATTCCTTTCATGAGGGGGCCGTTGATAATTTCCAAAGGCTTCAAGGTTTGGAGTGCTAAGGCCAAGTCTTCCACTAAGCCGTCTTTAGAACCCTCAATAATGTAACGTGGAAGGCGTTCTAAGAGCGGGAGAGTCGTTTTATCTTTCTTGGGCAGTGCCTTACGCTTTCGGAAATAAGCTGCAAAAGCACCTACCGGATCCGCTCCACGATTGTAGAGTAAGTCTTCCGCTAATTGGCGTTCATTCTCTGGGATGCTGGCATACCTCTCGAGTTTTTCTGAATTGACTATAGCGAGATCAAGTCCCGCTTGGACGCAGAGATAGAGAAATACAGAATTCAAAACTTCTCTGCCGGCGCTGGGGAGTCCAAAACTGACATTTGAAATCCCAAGAATAGTTTTTGTCTTGGGGAAGTGTTGCTTTAGAAGGCGGACCCCTTCAATCGTTTCAACTGCTGAACCCACATACTGTGCATCTCCCGTGGCACAGGGAAACACCAAGGGATCCCAAATAATATCCTCAGGAGCTAACCCATATTTTTCAGTGAGGAGTTGATATTCTTTAGTCGCGATTTCCAATTTTCTCTGTCGAGAAACTCCCATCCCCTGTTGAGGATCGTCATCGATAGTCCCTACCACTACAGCTGCGCCAAACTGTTTGATCAACGGAAGTACTTTTTCAAAACGTTCTTCACCATCTTCCAAATTAATGGAATTGATGATCGCTTTTCCTTGAGAGTAAGTGAGAGCCATACCGATCACTTTTTCATCGGTAGAATCGATCATGAGGGGAGCTCTTACTTTTTTTGAAGCGAGCTCTAAGAAAGAACGCATATCCGACATCTCATCTCGATCGGGATTAGCCAAACAAATATCTACGATATGGGCACCACTCTTGATCTGTGCTTTGGCAATATCAGAAGCTTCATCAAACTTATTTTGACAGATCAAATCCTTAAATTTCTTACTCCCGATGACATTAGTCCGTTCACCCACGATAAAAGGACGTTGATTCTCTGAAAGCTCTAAAAAATCTATTCCCGAAACTGCGGAAATAGATTGTCTCGAAAAAATCCTCGGGGAATGCTGTTCGGCCAGTTGAGCCAATGCTTGAATGTGATGGGCGGTAGTGCCACAGCAACCGCCTAACAAATTTACCCAACCTTGTTGGACAAAATGAGCAATCGCTCGAGATAAAATTTCTGGGGTTTCCAAATAGTTTCCATTTTCATCGGGTAGTCCCGCATTTGGCACACAGGAAACTGGAAAGGGAGAGAGCTGTGCCAAAGACCGGATGTGATCCGTCATGAACTCAGGGCCCGTGGCGCAATTGAGGCCTAAATAAAGGAGCTCTCGATGGGCAACCGAAGTGAGGAGCGCTTCCACACTTTGTCCTGCTAACATGGTTCCCATGGGTTCAATCGTGGCTGAGATGGCGATTGGAATCTGAAGCGTGTTTTCAGCAAGCAAACGATCAATGCCCAACAGAGCAGCTTTGATATTTCGGGTATCCTGACAGGTTTCCAAAAGAAAATAATCCACACCGCCTTCCATCAGCGCTTTAGCTTGTTGGTAGAAGTGATCGATTAAATTTTCGAAAGTGATCCCGCCAGTAACAGAAATTGCTTTGGTTGTGGGACCGATGGAGCCCGCTACAAATCTGGGTTTTTGAGGAGTGCTAAAGGAGTCGGCAATTTTTCGGGCGATTTGAGCCGCTTCAAAGTTGATCTCGGCAGCTTTGTTTCCCAAACTGTATTCATCTAAAACAAGAGGAGTCGCTCCAAAGGTATTGGTCTCGATGATGTCGGCCCCAGCTTTCAAATAGTCCGCATAGATAGAACGAATCACATCAGGACGGGAAATGACTAAATGTTCATTGCAACCTTCGAGTTCTGCTCCTCCAAAATCTTGAGCTGTGAGCCCCAGGTTTTGAATAGCGGTTCCCATAGCCCCATCTAGGACTAAAATCCGACTCCGAACAGAATCTCTAAGTAATTGAATTCTTTCTGCTTTATTCAAAAAAAACCTTCTAATTGAGTGCTACCAGAACTTTAACCGACAAATGGTGCCCCAGAAAGATTAATTTTTAGCAGACGGTAGGAATTTGAGATGCGGATATTTGCCAACCGCCCAGTTCATACTCCAATCAGATTTGAAGAGCACTACTGGGGATTGATCGCGATCTTTCACCACCAAACAATCTGCATAGGAGTTAAACTCATTCACTTCCTTAGAGATGTCTTGTCCGGGTTCTACCGCTACTAACCATCGGGCTCTGGAATAGCCGAGACGTTCTAGGCGCATGTCCACTCCATATTCTGTCTTGATCCGATGTTGAAGCACATCGAACTGAAGTACTCCAACCACACCCAAAATGGGCTGACCATCGCCACGGCTTTCCGATTTGAAAATTTGAACGACGCCTTCCTCAGATAATTGGTCTAACCCTTTCTTCAGTTGTTTTCTTTTGAGAGGATCTGCAAGAGAAACCCCAGCAAAGTTCTCCGGAGAAAATCGGGGAACTCCCTCATATTCGAAACACTGATCAGTGCACAACGTATCGCCTATTCTAAAATCTCCAGAAGTGTCCAAGAATCCAACAATATCTCCAGGCCAGGCTTCTTCGATGAGGTTACGTTCCTGAGCAAAAAAATGAAACGCTTTATTTAATTTGAAGTTTTGTCGGAGACGACCATGAGTCGCATCCATTCCTCGGGAGAATTTTCCGGAGCAAACTCTAAAAAAGGAAACTCGATCTCGATGTTGAGGATCAATGTTCGCCTGAATTTTAAAAAATACACCAGAGAAAGTGGACTGCGGAGGAATGACTCCCAGGTTAGAAAGTCTGCCAGTAGGTGCAGGGGCCATTTCCAAAAAACAATCTAAGAAGTGTTGAACACCAAAATTGTTCATAGCACTTCCAAAAAATACTGGGGTCAATTCGCCTCGAAGCACTCTAGCACTATCAAAAGGATCTCCAGCAATTTCCAAAAGCTCCAGTTGAGAGGTCACTTCCTCTTGAAGCTCTAGGAGTTCCTGTTCCTTTCCGGAACTTGCACCAATTGCATGAATGAAATCGGGGCTAGAAATATTACTTATTTTTATTGAGGGAATTTGTTTAGAGGCATGCGCTTTTTCTTCAGCTTGAAACAACAAGACTTCCTTGCGTCTTCGATCGTAAACTCCCTTAAACCGATCTCCCATCCCAATCGGCCAACTAATAGGAGTTGAGCGAATGCCCAAAACTTTTTCGAGCTCATCGATGAGTTCCAAAGGATCCCGAGCAGGCCGATCCATTTTGTTGATAAAAGTGAAAATGGGAAGACCTCTCATGCGGCAAACTTCAAATAACTTGATAGTTTGCGGCTCTACGCCTTTAGCAGCATCTATCAACATGACTGCCGCATCGGCTGCTACCAGCGTTCGATAGGTATCTTCCGAGAAATCTTTGTGGCCCGGAGTATCGAGCAAATTGATTTGGTAATCTTGGTACTCAAATCGGAGCACTGTCGTACTGATAGAAATTCCACGTTGTTTTTCTATTTCCATCCAATCCGATGTTGTTTTTCGTTGATTCGACTTTGCTTTCACTGCACCGGCTAAGTGAATAGCGCCTCCATATAGCAAAAGCTTTTCAGTGAGGGTTGTTTTTCCAGCATCGGGATGAGAAATAATGGCAAAAGTACGCCTTCGGTTAATTTCGCGTTCTAATTGTTTCGGAGGGGCAGAACTCATATTATTTTACGTGCTGGGAGAGAAAAGCACGATTTTCTGGAAGATTCAAATCGACAAATTGAGAAATTTGTCCGGAACTCTCATTGTAAGCTCCGTGCGCCACTCCGACGATCATCCACTGATTCCCTACTTGCTTGAGGAGCGGGCCTCCAGAGTCTCCAAAACAAACACCGGCTCTATTTTCTGGGCCAGCAACAGCTCTGATTCGGATGCCAGGAGTGCTCAATTCGATAAATTCGTTCACGTCAGAAATCACATTAGTTCCTAAACGTTTTACTCCGCTCGTCCCCATTGCATTGGAATCAGCACAACCGTAGCCGATAACGACCACGCTATCTCCTCGAGAAACTCCCGCCGCCAAGGGCATGAGGTCTCCGAGGCAGCTAAGGGGCGGGATAAGTAGAGCAGGGCAAGATCATGCGGGTCGCCCTCAACGCCGGCTCCTAAAATAAGTTTTTCAGAGACCGGGTAAACGGCTTGGGAAGTTTTTACACTGAGTGAGTTGCTTTGAGCTACGCAATGGGCCGCCGTCAGAACGGTTTGGGATCCGACTAAGGCCCCTGTGCAAAGCTGTTGTCCAAGGACTTGAACAATCCCGGGAAATTGAGCGGTGTCAGACGCCAAACGGGTTGAAGGACGTGGGAGCTGACTTTCTCCTAAGCGCTGACTGCACCCTACTAATCCCAGCAGTCCCCACAGAACGCACAGCCAAACCCAATTGGTTCGAATCATTCCCACCCCTGGTTACCCTGAACGTTAATAAGAGAACCGTGGTGATACAGGAAAATCCATTTTGGAACAAGGCGCAAAGTGCGGCACCAGCGGTAACTTGCTGGAATTAAATGTGAAAAAGGCAACATCTTTTCTTAACAATGGTTTGATAATCTGTCTCTAAGTGGTACGTAACAGGAGGTTGAACATGTCCTTTACTCCCGAATAGGGAAATTCCAAACAACAATTAGGGCCGGCTCGGAGGGTCCATGGAAGCATATTCCCGATGGGTGGTTTCCCGGGGGCGCTGGTAAGCCCTTTGGGGCTCGCGGGCTGGAAAGTTTTGATGCGGGGTGTGCCGCGCGATTGAGCGCGGCCCCCCGTTTTTTTTGGGAAATCTCAGGAAATCTAGGGGGTTGGCCGATAAGTGAAGAGGTGCCTCCATGCAGAGTCCTCTCTTTATCTTTTATGATGTAACCCCCGCGCAAACTTTCGAAATCGCTTCGCATTGGATCTGCTTGCCCGTCACTAGTCCCGATCAGTTATTTACGGCCGTGAGTAGAGCTGAGCATGAAAATCGTCCCATAGTCATCTTTATTTCTCGTCAGGAAATTCAGCGGGTTTCAAAACTCATGGAGGCCCGAAAAGCTCAAGGGAATTTTCCGCCTTGGGTTGGGTGATGGTGTGCGAAGAGCAATGGGCCTTTTCAGAACAAGTACACTTGCCCAATGCGCTTTTAGATGTTGTGCACTTATCCGGTCTTTCCGGAAAGCAAGACTTTTTACTGACCAAATTGAGCCATTTGGTTCGAGAGTTTAACACGAACGAACTGAGTCGTATTGGTGCTGAAACGCTTCAAAAACTCAACGATACTTTCTTGCGCCTTACTGCTGAGCGGGATCCGCACAAACTTTTGATCACTATTTTATCAAAAGCGACGGAGCTATTAGAAGCTCAAGGGGGAAGTCTTTTTGTTGTGGATGAAGTGGAAGGTGAACTCACCTTCACGCTGCGAGTGGAAGACAGGGGAGATAATAAAATCGTTCTCGATTCGCTGGGGAGTATGGTCCTGGAAAACAGTATTTGCGGTTACGTTGCACTTACAGGAAAAACAGTGAATTGCAATGATGTCGAGTCTTCCAGGGGTAATCAACCGCCGTATTTCAATAAACAATTGGACCACCAGCAACTGCCTAAAACAGTTTCACTGATCACGATTCCTTTGAGAGATAGCCGAGGGGACTGCCGGGCCATCCTGCAACTGACCAACAAAACAGTGAGGGGTCAAATTCAGGGTTTTGATTTAGACGATGAAAGCATTCTGAGGTCCTTTGGAACTCAAGCGGCAATTTGTTTAGAGAGCAGTGATGTTTATAATGAAGTTCAAAAGCTCTTTGAGGGATTTGTTCGAGCCTCTATTACTGCGATTGAATCTCGGGATCCCAGCACCGGTGGGCATTCGGAGCGTGTCGCTTCCATGTGTGTAGCATTAGCGAGAGCAACTACGGAAGTCACCACCGGCATTTATCGATCGGTTAAGTTCAGAGAAGAGGAAATCAAAGAATTAGAATATGCAGCTTTACTTCACGATTTTGGAAAAATTGGCATTCGCGAAGAAGTTTTAGTGAAATCAAAAAAGCTGTATTCCCATCAGCTGGAGGTGATTCAAGAGCGGCTGAAAACCTGCAAAGCCTCTGCAAAGATTCAATACCTTGAAAAATTGTTAGCTTTCGGTGAGAACAAAAAAGAAGAATCTCTGAGAGAGTATCAACACAAAGTTGATTTGCTAGATAGTTATTGGAAGATCATTTTGTCAGCAAATGAACCCGCTATTCTTCACAAAGAAAATGAGCACTTACTCGACCGGATTCGAGAGGAAAAAATACTTCTGTCGGATGGACAGGAGATATCTCTTTTGAATCAAGAAGAGTATTTAGCTTTATCAGTAACTCAAGGTTCTCTGACTGAATTAGAGCGCTTAGAAATTGAATCTCATGTGCGCCATACGTACCAGTTTTTGAAAATGATTCCTTGGACTCGAGACTTTAAAGGGCTCGCAGAAATTGCCTACTGCCATCACGAAAAGCTGGATGGGACCGGTTATCCGAGAGGTCTCATCAGTCATGAAATTCCATTACAATCCAAGATCATGACGATTGCTGATATTTATGATGCTTTGACAGCGGCGGACCGTTGGTACAAAGAAGCGGTCCCTGTGGAGAGCGCGTTACAGATTTTAGCTCACGAGGTCAAAGAAGGTAAGATTGATCCTGTTCTATTCGAAATTTTTAAAGAGAAAAAAGTGTACAGTGCAGCTGTGTTAAATGCGCTGGGTAAAAAGGTTGCATAGGCCTAAAGAGGAAAAAAACTCCTGCAATCGGCAATAACTTCCCGTCAATCCATTGACAAAATTCTGAGCATTTCTTAAGATAATAAGTGTTCGGCTTCAATTCCCATTTACTCTTGCATTTCTATCTTTGATGAATTGAATCTGTACCGGACACTCTCTTTAAATTTTCGATAAAACTTGGAGCCTCGATTGAGTAATCGCCGAATAGTGATTTGTGCAACTAACTCCTCGAGCACGGAGAACCTTTGTCAAACCCTGGAAAGTCGGGGATATCGAGTTGAGATTGCTTCGGATGTCGAGATTGCTTCCAAGGTCATTGAACGTCAACGGATCCCCCTTTGTCTGTGGGGGTTCACTCAAGAAGAGCACCTTCTGAAGTTGGACGAAATTCGAGCCCAATCACCATTCTGTGCCACTATCATTATCAGTCATGAAATCACTCCACGCGCAGTAGTCAAATATTTGCGTGCTGGGGCTAGCGATTTTTGGGACCAGGAAAAAACAGAAGATTTGTTCGAAATACTCGATCACCATTTGAGCAAAGTCGCTTCTCAGAACGACGAAATAGAACCGATGGATTTTCCGGTGGAGCATTTTGTGGGACGTCACCCCAAAATTATTGAAGTATTTCATTTGATCATGAGTATCAAAGACACAGACTCAAACGTTCTCATTACGGGCGAAAGTGGAACGGGAAAAGAGGTAGTTGCTCGAGCTATTCATGATCTCAGTCCACGAAAAAAAATGCCCTGGGTCGCCGTTAATTGTGGCGCTATACCAGCTACTCTGTTGGAAAGTGAACTGTTTGGGCACGTCAAAGGCGCATTTACTGGAGCCACACAGAACCGCGTTGGACGGTTTCAATTAGCTGGTAATGGAACCTTGTTTCTTGACGAAATTGGAGATCTTTCACTGGATTTGCAGGCGAAAATGCTTCGAGCAATTCAGCAAAAAGTATACGAACCGGTGGGAAGCGCACACAGCGTCTATTTAAATGCGAGAATTATTGCGGCTACTAATAAGAATCTCGAAGAAGCGGTCAAAGAGAAACGATTCCGGGAAGATTTGTTTTATCGGCTGAACGTGATTCCAATCAACCTTCCTCCGCTCCGTGAAAGAAAAAGTGATATTCCACTTCTTACAAAGTCATTTATTGACAAGTTTTCCATCCAGCACAAGCGAACTATCACCGGTGTTTCGGAAGACTCCATGCGAGTTTTGATGCAGTACCAATGGCCCGGAAATATTCGGGAGCTTGAAAATCTGATTGAGCGAATTATCATTTTAAAACGAGATCCGGGTACAATTGAAATTAAGGATCTTCCCATGCAGCACTTCAAGAGTGTTTCGTTGGATCGCTACATCAGTAGCGTTGCATTCCCTGAAGGTGGCCTGGATCTGAACGAAGCCATGAATGACTTCGAAAACGAACTCATCTTACAAGCTCTACAAAAAACTCAGGGAAATAAAAATCGAGCGGCGCATCTTCTCAATCTCAATAGAACTACTCTCGTTGAGAAGTTAAAAAGAAAAGGTCTGAAAATTGCCGTCTAATTGCTTTTCTTCAGCTTATTAGTTTTATCCAGCTCTTCTTTTTCTTTATCACTGCTCTCGATGAACTGCCTCATGAAGTACTTCAAAACACTACTGCGTTTAGCTCCGCCCAGAACGGACTTTACGTCCTCATACACAGTGGGGTCATTCACCAGTGAACCTAAAGTGCCATCCCCCCCATCAATCTTTTTCAAAATAGAGTCCAAGTGAGTGAGTGCCTCATTTAAGTTTTTCCCACTAGAACCATAAAAGAGTTCATTCAGGAGACTCTTTTCTTTTTTTACTTGGCCAGATAACTGAACTAAATTATCCGAAAGTTTAGCAAGATTTTTTACCAAGGAATCAATGTCCCCGCCCTCTCGCAGGTAACGAGAAAGCCCTTCCATCAGACTTCCACTTTTTGCAAAAATATCCGATGCTTCCTCCGTACGTAATGTGTCGCCATTTTTTAAGGGGCGCTGGCTGTTTGAACCAATGGTCAATTCAATGTATCGATCCCCTAAGACCCCTTGTGTTCGTAGCGTGGCAGCTGAATCCGCTCGAATGCGGTCTTTGGCTGTCGATGAAATTTGAAGGTGAGCTACCATCTCCTTGGAATCATCCGTTGCTACTGTGATTTCCTTTACGATCCCCACTCTTAATCCCGAGAGCGAAACTTCAGAACCTGGATGCAGTCCTTTGACATCTTTAAAACGAGCATAAACTGTGAAAGTGGACCGAAAGACTCCAGTGCGACTCCCCATGACGAAAATTAAATAGGTAGCAATAGATACTCCAAGCACAACAAAAATACCTACCAGCAGCTGATTCATTCGTTGTCGTTCCATTACCAACTTTCTCCTTGTATGAACCCTTGGATCACGGGATCGTCTGTCTCATTGATCTCTTTTGAAGTTCCTAAAGCACGAATATTTCCATCCTTTAAAAATGCCACTCTATCTGCAACCGAAAAAATAGCATGCATGTCATGTGTTACGAGCACAGAAGTTGCTCCTAAATCCCGTAATTGCAGGATTACTTTCAGAATCTGCTTGGTGTTATAGGGGTCAAGACCTGTCGTGGGTTCATCATAGAGAATTACCTCGGGTTCTAGAATGATACTCCTAGCGACTCCAACTCGGCGTTGCATGCCACCGCTGAGGTCCGAAGGATACAAATCAAGACTGTGTTCAAGACCTACTTTGGTTAAAGTTGAAATGACTTTTTCGTGAATTTCTTTTTCAGTCATCTGTGTATGTGCGCGAAGAGGGTAAGCTAGATTCTCTTTCACAGTTAAACTATCAAAGAGCGCTCCATACTGAAATACATAAGCGACGCGCTTTCTCACTTCAACGAGCTTGCTCTCAGACAATCCAACAATATCCTGGCCGCCGAAGTAAATATGGCCCTCATCTGGTTTTTCTAAACCAATCAGGGAGCGTAAGAGAACACTTTTTCCGGTGCCGCTGCCCCCCATCAAGGTGATGATTTCACCGCGGCGAACATCTAAATCAATTCCATTGTGGACTAGTTTATCCCCAAACTTTTTCTTGATACCTCTCAGTTGCAGGATAGTTGATTGTTCAGAGCGTTTAACCATGAGTTAATGTCTTTCTAAAATCCAAAAGAGTTTTGTCAGAATAAAATCAAAAATCACTATAAGAATTGAGGAAGTAACAACCGCGTGATTTGTAGCTTTTCCTACGCCTTGGGTTCCCCCTTTTGTGTTGAGGCCATAGTAACAACCTGTGACACTGATTAATAACCCGAATAAAAAGGTTTTACTGATTCCCAGGGTAAAATCAGTTAGCTTCAGAGAAGTGATACTTTCATAAATGAAAAAATCAGCATTGATATTGAGTTCAGTCAGCGAAATGAGAAGGCCGCCGGTGATTCCAACGAGATCGGCAAACACTGTTAGCAAGGGAGCCATCAGAACCATTGATAGAATTCTTGGTATTACAATCCGTTTAATAGGGTCTGTGCCCAAAGCTCGAATCGCGTCGATTTGTTGAGTAACATTCATCGAGCCAATCTCAGCAGCTATTCCTGAGCCGACCCGTCCTGCCAGCATTAAACACGTGAGAACCGGACCTAATTCACGCATGATAGACATCCCCACTACTTTTGGAACATAGAGCTTGCCGCCAAAGCGTTCCAATCCATAGCCGAACTGAAGAGCCATCACAAAGCCTGTGGAGAGAGCGGTAATAAAAACCAGAGAGGCTGAACGAATTCCAAGAGTGTAGCACTGCTCAACGAATAGTTGAAAATGAAAAGGTCGTTGAAAAAGTGATTTGATACTGATCAAAAGCAAAGAAAGACTTCCGCCGACAAAACCAAAGAGGTGAAGCGTTGCTCGCCACGATCTGGAAACCAAATAGGCAAAAAATGTTTTAGTCATTTCCATATTGAAGTGATTTAATAAAACCCAGAAAACTGCTCTTTTCATTGGCGGTTAAGGGTTGCGAACTCACCAATGAAAAGTCGAAAACACATCCTGACTTTTTTACAATTCCAATTCCCAAGAAAAGAGTTTTACCTTCGGCAAAAGCTTGCACATGAGTAAACAGACCAGAACCATTAGGCACTAAGATATTTTGTTCGTCTAAAACTTTAATGTTTCGAGTTCCAATCAAAACCTGGCGCGTGAGTACTCGAAGCGTGGCATCTCGATTCCGATCACAAAATGAAGTTACAGAAACCTTATTTCCAGAGGGAAGACGATAAGTGCGGTCACTCTCTCCTCGACTTCCCAACTCCTGCCATTCCGTCGGGGAATTCAAGTGGTAGGTTTCGGCCCGCTGAATTTTTTCAGAGCCGCCCCCAAGAAGTGCGCAACTTGTCAGAAAGGGAATGCCCAGTCCCAGCCAAGTTAAAAAGATGTTCAGTTTCATAAGTCGCTTTCAAGAGTCCAATGTCTTTTACTTATCGGTAGTTATTGCTGGGACTTACAGAAATCCCTGGGCTTCTTTTATGACTCGCCTCGATGTCAGCCAAAAGCTTGACGGGCTGCCAGATTATAAACTCTGCTTCCCCTGATTCTTGTGAAAAATGGGGATGAGACTTCGGCATAAGGTTTGCTCTTACCCAATTGATAGCCACATGAATCTTCGCGTCAAATCCATTCTGCTGTTATTGGCATGTCTCGTCATTTCTCCGTGTCTGGCCAAGCTTGCCGATTATTCAACACTCGCTCTCTTGGACTTCCCGCTTGAGTATTGCGACGTTCCAATTCGACTGGACGTGGCAGAAACTACATTTCGTGAAATAGAAAACCAACTGCCCGGAAAGCCGCTTTATAACCAACTCATCCGTTCTTACACCAGAAAGAAATGGGAAGAGCTCACAGAAGGTTTCCTTAAGTTTCGCACCCAATATGAATCTTCTCCCCTCATAGAGGCTGTTGAATTTCTCGAGTATCAGTCTCAACTAGAACGAAGTTCACTTGAGGGGGAGAGTCTTAAAAAACTAGAAAATCGTTTCAGAGAGCTTTTGGTTCTCTATCCCCGTTCCACTCTGATCCCAACGATTCAAGGATCTCTAGCAAATGCCTATTTGAAAAGTGGAGGCTATTCAAAAGCCCTAGGTCTCTATCAGGTTGCCTTACAAGAATATCCATTTCATGCATCCACCTGTGTACATCAATTGGGGGTGGCGGAGACCAATTATCTATTAGGTAGTTATGAAACGGCTCAAACAGCTTTTAAAATGATTCTGCAAAAGTGCCAAGCGAATAGGTTACAAGTGGCTGCACGAGTGAGGTTAATTGATATTGCCCGAGCCCAAGGTGAAATTGCGGCCGTACTTACAAAAAAATACGAAACGGTGAACAGTGAAAACCCGACAGTGATTTCAAGGTACCATCCGGAAGTTCTATTCAATTTAGGTGAGTATCAGTATAGAAATAAAAACTATCAAAGCGCCTCATTTTACTTCAATGATTTTCAACGCAGTCTTAATGGGGCTCATGATTGTCAGCCCAGACTCCAAAAGCGGCTAGCCGACCTGTCGGTCCACCGGAATGAAAACCCAAAGCAAATTGTGGGAAACTATCTTTCCGTTTATGAAAGGTTTCCAAAAGATGACCTTGCAAAATTTTGCAGAATTCATGGGTTGCTCATCGAGTATCCAGAAACTGCTCCCGCCGAGTCAGAGCGGAGAAAAGATATTGCGTTGGCTATGCTCTCCGAGATGAAAAATAAGCAAATCAGAACACTCGGGGAGATTGAACTGTCCTTGGCAATGCTGGAAAAAGGGGAAGTGAGCGCCATAGATTCACTGTCTGAACAAAAGAATAAAATTGCGGACAGTGACTCCAAAAACCAGTGGCTAGCATTTGTTAGAAAGATCCTGTTGAGTCAACCTCAAGTATCCACTAGCTTACAGGTGTTGGAAAAAACCTATGTCAATTGGTTTCAAGGGAGCAGCGAAGAGGAAGCCGCAAAAAGCAAGTTTAAAGAAGTGATCAATGCAGAATTTGCTGAGGCGCTCGAAATGAATCGCCCTAAGAAGGCCCTCTCAAAAATAGACTACTTAAAGCAGTCACCCTTGTTTGATTCTCGGATGTTGGATTCCATAGAGCGCAAGCGACTCATTAGCCTGTTTCTAGAGAAGTGGATCTTGAGTGAATCTGCACATCAAAAAAAGTATTCAGATGCAGTGACTTCGTATCAATCCGAATTGAAAGAGGCACTACAAGAAGACTACGTGCCTCTGCTCATTCGAGTTCAATTGGATGCTGGTGACGATAAGGAGCTGCAAAAGTTGGTAGCCCAGCTCCTTCCTAATCGTCGCATTGCTTCGAAATCAAAAAAGACCGAGACCAGCATGCCTTCGGCTTATGCCTTCGTTATGGGCTCAGCACTGAGGCATCTGCGGAATTATCCAGAAAGTCAAAAGTACCTCATGCAGGTGAGTTCTGCAGACCTCCAGCCTCAAAAAAATCGAGAGTTACTTCATGTTTTCTCAGGCCTCGGAAAGCCTGAGAAGGGATTGGAGATGGGGTTTCAGTGGCTGGGAAAAGGTAAGGAAAACCAGCCACAGGAATTTTTGAACATCATGAGGGAAACCTTGATCACAGGAAAGGTCTGGAGGCGAACTCCAAGTTTGATTGCTGAAGCAAAAAAATTAAAACTCAATGAGACTGAGATGGTCCCCTATTTGTCATTGAATGCTCGTTCCCTCATGGAGCAAGGTTCCTTCTCCAAAGCAGAGGCTGCTTATGAGCGGGTGTTGGCAGTATCTCCCGAAGGCGCCGAATCGACTGAGAATAATTTCAATCTTGCTCGAGTGTTGCTTCGATTGAGAAATATCGATGGCGCAAAAAAACGATTGCAAGTTGTTGTTGATAGAAATGATGAGTTTTGGAGTCCTCTTGCAAAAAACGAATTAAAAATGTTGGAGAGTCCATGAACACCATAAGCTTCCATCAAAGGAGTATGTTGATTGCTGACTCAGTCATGAGCAATCTTCTACAAGTGGCCAAAAAGGCAGCACAATCGAAGGCCACAGTGCTCGTTTGTGGGGAGAGTGGAACGGGTAAGGAGCTTTTTGCTCGCTACATTCATGAAATGAGTCCCCGGCACGAACAAAGCTTTGTTACCATCAACTGCGCCGCTATCCCCGAGGGCCTGATGGAAGCAGAACTTTTCGGTTTTGAAAAAGGCGCCTTCACTGGAGCCTGGATGCAACGGATTGGGAAATTTGAGAAAGCAAAAGAGGGCACTTTATTGCTGGATGAGGTCACTGAAATGCCAATTGCTCTTCAGGCCAAACTATTGAGAGTGATTCAAGAGGGCGAAATCGATCGCTTGGGAGGAAAAGACCCTATTGCTATTAATACGCGACTGATTGCTACTTCTAACCGAGATCCTTTGCAGTTGGTAAAAGAGGGGTGTTTTCGTGAGGATCTCTTTTATCGTCTTAATGTTCTTCGCATCGATTGTCCACCCCTACGGGAACGCCCAGAAGCAATCAAGAATTTTGCCCAGTATTTTCTAAATCAAAATTGTGAAAAGTATCAAAAAGGGAAAAGCGGGCTATCGCGTTCTGTTTTGGAACTCCTTGAAAACTATCATTGGCCGGGGAATATCAGAGAATTGAGCAATGTGATCGAACGTGCCGTTTTGCTTTCAGACCAGGTTGAAATTCAACCAGAAGCAGTTATTCCATTACTCAATCCAGAAGTTTCCAGTGGGAATCGAATTGAAGAAACGGGTTCTCTTGCATCCATTGAGCAAAAACACATCGAAGAAACACTCAAAGTGACTAATGGGAATAAAACGGAAGCAGCAAAGCGACTGGGAATCAGTGTAAGAACGCTTCGGAATAAAGTGCGCCAATATCACGCAGTGAGCTGAACCTTTTTTCCGTGAGCTAGGAAAAAAATTACCGATTGAACTCAAATGAGCGGGAGTTTTGCGCCTGAAGGTGTTGGCGCACGAATTGCTTCACTAATGTCGGCATCCTAAATAAAAACTTGAGCAAAAAAAATGACACTCTTCGACAAGACGATTGATACGCTCTCAAAGTCACTGGATCTCCAATTGCTCAGGCAATCGGTGATCAGTGACAACATTGCGAATGCAGAAACACCTCATTTTAAGGCGCGTCGTGTTGAGTTTGAATCGGAACTGCAGAAGGCGGTCGAAGCCAATGAAACCGGAGCTATGGGTCCCGAGATCACCCAGGTTCAACCCAATATCTATCAAGACCCTGTTTCAGAAATGGGTCAAGATCTCAATACCGTAGACATGGATCGCGAAATGGCTGCAATGACAAAGAACGACATTCAATACTCTGCTGGAACTCAAATGATCAATAAGAAATTTTCTATTCTCAAGTATGCAATTGGTGAGGGGCGTAACTAATGGCTGATTTTTTTCAATCCATTGATGTCAGTGCTTCTGCACTCAGCGCAGAACGCATGAGAATGAACACCACTTCCAGTAATTTGGCTAACGCTCAAACAACTCGAACACCGGAAGGTGGGCCATATCGTAGAAAAGATGTAGTCTTTGAGGCTCAGACCACTCGAGATTTCGCTTCGGAACTTGCAGGACAAATGCAGGAGGTACCGCTCCATCAGGTGAAAGTGACTGATGTTGTTTCAGATCCAAATCCTCCAAAGTTGGTCTACCAACCAGGACATCCTGATGCCAATCCAGAGGGATTTGTTGCCTATCCGAATGTGAATACGATGGAAGAAATGGTGAACTTAATCACAGCTAGTAGAACTTATGAGGCTAATGTGACATCCATAAATGTGGCTAAAGGGATGATGAACAAAGCTTTAGAAATCGGGAGGAAATAATAAATGAATATCTCAAGCATTAATCCTCAACTGATTCCACAGGAAGTAGGTTTGAATCAACAAATAGCGCCAGAATCGGCGGCTTCACCTACATCGGAAACATTCTCCCAGTTTCTCAATAGATCCATCAATGAAGTGAACGATATGTTAGGTGCTGCGGATAAAAGCGCTCGGGATTTGGCGACAGGAAAAACAGAAAACCTGCACGATGCCATGATCACTATGGAAAAAGCAGAAACGGCCTTCAAACTCCTTGTACAAGTCAGGAACAAAGTAATTGATGCATACCAAGAAGTGATGCGCATGCAAGTGTGATGTTAGCTGAGAGAATAAAACATGAATGAAACACTAAAAAAATGGTGGGAGTCGGCGAGAGATTATTTTGATGCTCTCCCCAAACAGCGAAAAATTTTAGCTGGATTGTCCACGGTTTTTGTCGTGGTTGGGCTTGCTACGGTCATCTCATTGGTAAAAAGAGACCCCCTACAAGTGCTTTATTCGGATCTTCGGCCTGAAGAAACCAAAAACGTTGCTAAAAAACTCAGTGAGCAAAACATTTCCTATCAGGTGAGCGAAGATAACACGACTGTAATGATTCCCGAGAGTCAAGTGTACAAAGCACGAATGGAGCTCGCGAAGGAAGGCCTTCCTGGACAGGACCTGGTTGGCTTCGAAAAGTTTGATAACTCGACTATCGGAATGTCTAGTTACGTACAACGGATTCAATATATACGTGCAGTGCAAGGTGAACTCACTCGGTCAATTCAACGACTCAGTTCTGTAAAAACAGCCCGTGTTCATATCAGTGTGCCGCCCAAAAAGACGTTTTTAGAAGAAGAGGATCCTCCAAAAGCTTCTGTCGTGCTTGAACTACGATCTGGAATGACCCCTTCCAAGCAGGAAGTGGTGGGGATCGCCCATTTAGTGGCAAGCGCAGTGGAAGGCTTGAAAGTGAATCAAATCACTATCGTCGATACAAAAGGAAGCTTTCTACATCGCCCCGAGGACAATACCACTGCAACTATTCCCTCCGCACTTTTAGAAATGCAACGCTCTATCGAAGTCGAGTACGAAAGAAGAATCGAAGAGATGCTTACTCCGGTGGTTGGGTTCGGCAAGGTTCGAGCAAAAGTCACCGCGGAAATTGATCCCTCTCGCGTGAATACGACTGAAGAAACTTTTGATCCTGATAAGGCAGTGGCCAGGACTTTAAATAAGATGGATGAAAGCAATACTGGGTCCCGCCCTAACCCCATGGGAATTCCCGGTAGTCGCTCAAATCTTCCTGGTGCGGAGGCTAATAATCCACCTGTTCCAACTGCACAAAGCAGCAGCGAACGGAATTCAAGCAACGCGAGTTATGCCATTCCAAGAAAAGTACAGGTCGTTGACAAACCGAGCGGCTCTATAAAAAGGCTTACGGTAGCTGTCGTAGTGGATGGTTATTACAACAAAGCTCCAAATGCACCAGCCGAAACCTTCTCCCCCAGAACCGAGGACGAACTTCGACGCATACAAGACCTTGTTGCTAATGCGGTGGGTTTCGATTCCGTAAGAAGAGACAGCATCACTGTGAGTTCAATGCCTTTTAATAGCAATGAACTGAAAAATGTTGAACCTGAGATTCCGCCAACTTTCAGCTTTAAAAATCTCAGTTCAAACCTCATCAGAAATGGTTTGATAGCCCTGGTGGTACTGAGTTTCCTTTTCCTCGTCTTGCGGCCATTCCTCAAGTGGATTGGTCTAGCTCCTCAGAAAAAAACCCTCGAGGAGGGACAGCTGGTGCCTCAAACTGTTGCTCAATTAGAAGCTGCTGTACAGGCTTCTTCGGGGGGAAGCGGGCGTACGCTTTCCGTTGAAGAGCTGCTACAGCAAAGTGAGGCCAATAGTAGCGGAAGCGCAATGGGCTCTGGTACCAACACCGATCTTGAGGCCCAAATGGAAAGAAATGACGATAGAGACAATATTATTCGGGATGTCTTTGCAGATAACGAAGCTAAAAAAGAGGAAAAACGTCTCCGAAGCCTGATCATCGAGCAAATATCCAAATCACCCAAAAAGGGTTTCCGAATTGTACAAGAGTGGATCGATGAAGAAGATGCTCCAATGTCTCAGGAGGAAGCAGCTGCATGACACCTGTAAAAACCGTACCTCTCACGGGGATTGAAAAACTAGCTATCTTGATGAATGTGCTCGGGAAGGAGCAGTCCGGCGAGATCTTGAAGCAAATGAAGGATATGGAGGTTCGTCGTCTGCTCAAGGTAATGGGCTCAATGAAAAAGGCACCCCTCCCTCTAGTGAATGAGGTGCTGCGAGAGTACCTCTACAAGCTCAGCGAATCCGAGGAGCTCATTTTTGATGAGGATCTGACTCACCCGGAATTGCTTTCTGAAATGTTAGGACCAGAGCGTGCTAAGCAAATATACGGGAACAGTACAGCTATAAACTTTACAGAACGCAAACATCTCACTGCGTTAGATAGTATTGACATCAAAACCCTGTGTGAGTTTCTGGTCGATGAGCATCCACAGACGATAGCGCTCATCCTTGCTCATATGGACAGTGAGAAACAAATTCAAATTATTAAGAGTTTGCCCGATAACTTACGTCCAGAAATTATTTCCCGGATGGCCACGCTTGACTACATTTCGCCTGAAAAAATTGATGAACTGAACGACGTACTGAAGAGAGAGTTGGGAACAAAAGTAGCAGGAAGCCGAGGACAGTTTGGTGGTGTTCCTGTTATTGCAGAGCTCATCAATAATTTAGATAAGCGCACAATGACCTCTCTGATGACGCGTTTAGAGGATAAGGATCCCATTTTAGCGGTAGAAATTCGACAGCATATTTTTAGTTTTACTGACATTGTAAAAATTGACAACCGAGGCCTCCAGTTAATCCTTCGCGAAGTTCCCAATCAGACGCTTCTGTTGGCCCTCAAAAATGCTCCTGAAGAACTTCGTGAGAAGCTCTACGAGGCGATGTCCGAGCGAGCCTCTGCGATGTTGAGAGATGATCTTGCCGCTTTGGGGCCCCAACGGGTCTCCGATGTTGAAAAAGCTCAACGGGATATCGTGGGTGTCGTTAAGAAACTAGAAAAAGAAGGGAAAATAATCATTGGCGTTGGTGAAGAATCAGATATGGTCCCCTGACGAAGTAGCGCAGTGGGGCGGGTTTACTGAGTTTATGAAGAGTGCTGACGGCGCTCATTCATCCGACCTGTCCTCCTCCGTATTTGCAGATCCGGATTCCACTTTTCAAGTGAGTCCGACTTATGCAAACGCCGTTCTTGAAGATCCCGAGGTGAAAAAACGGGTGGAAGAAGCTATTGAGTCCGGTCTGAAAAAGAGATTGGCGGCGATATTAAGCCAATCATCTAGTGAATACCATGGACTTTCAGATAGCAGCATCGAAGAACTTGAGGAAAAGATTCATCAGCTCGAAACTGTTTTAACGAAGGGCCTTCAGGAAAAAATCGATTCCCTTGAAAAGCAAAGGAAGGAAAAAGAGGCTCTTTGGAGTGCCATTCTTGGGGAGTGGAAGGCTGAACGGGATCAACTTCTTCATGCTCATGAGCAAGCGTGGTGCTCGGCGATGGTTTATTTGCTCGAACGATTTCAGGCTGAGAACACACAAGAAATCAAGAGCAAAATACAATCATGGATGAAATCTTCGCTGCAAGAATTCGAAGATAAGGATCAGGTAACTGTTTACTTGAACCCAGAAGATTTCTCGAAGATTGATTCTAGCAATCCCGAGATGCCTGAATCGAAAGACTGGAAGTTTGCTAAAGACGCTGAACTGAGTAAAGGCTCTGTACGAGTCCAAGCAGGTAATGCAGGAGCGATCTTTTCCCCAGAAAAAAATATAGATTTGTTAAAGACTATTCTTCAAAAAAGCTTATGAACTTCGAGAGCATGTGCCAACAAGTCATGGAACAGCCATTCACCCAGTTTTATGGGCGAGTGACCAAAGTGCGTCGGGATTCAGTACGAGTATTCATTCCTCATGCGCAAGTTGGATCTATGTGTGTTGCGCATACAAAAAATAAAAAAGTTCCTCTGGAAATAGTAAGTCTGGATCCTCAGGGACATGTTGCTATGCCTTTGGATGATCTGATGAATGTTCAATTAGGGGATATGGTCACTCTCGAGGAAGATCAACCTGTGATTCCAGTTGGCGAAGCGCTGTTGGGTAGGGTGGTCGATTCGACATGCCAACCCATCGATCTGTTAGGTCCATTAGCCCTTCCGGATCGAATAGAGCTCTACGGGAAGTATCTCAATCCCATGAAAAGAGCAGTGATTCGTGAGCCTTTAGATTTGGGTGTTCGAAGCATCAATGCCCTTCTCAGTTGCGGGCGGGGACAACGAGCTGGGATTTTTGCTGGCTCCGGTGTAGGAAAGAGCGTTCTTTTGGGAATGATGGCGCGGCATACAGCAGCTGATGTGGTTGTGGTAGGACTGATTGGGGAGCGGGGGAAGGAAGTCCGAGAGTTTATTGAAAATGAAATTGGAGAAGAGGGATTAAAGAAGACTGTTATTGTTGTTGAGACCGCGGATAAAGCTGCCGTCCGTCGAACTCGCGGGGCCTATGTATGCACTGCAATAGCTGAATATTTTAGACTTCAGGGAAAACAGGTCTTATTGCTGATGGACTCACTCACTCGTTTTGCAATGGCTCAACGGGAGATTGGCATGGCAGCGGGTGAACCCCCAACGAGCAAAGGCTATACTCCCAGTGTGTTCTCGGGAATATCCAAGCTCGTTGAGCGAGCAGGAAATTTTGAAAATGAAGGAAGCATCACTGGGTTGTATACGGTCTTAGTGGAGGGGGATGATCTGGAAGATCCCATTTCTGACAGCGCTCGTTCGTTATTGGATGGGCATATTGTTCTTTCGCGAAAACTTGCAAACAAGGGCCAATATCCAGCCATCGATATTTTACAAAGTGTGAGTCGGGTGATGGACCAAGTTACAGAAAAGCAGCATTCAGATTGCTCTCGTCGGATCAAGCA
Source organism: bacterium (assembly GCA_009927045.1). GTDB lineage: Bacteria > Bdellovibrionota > FAC87 > UBA2466 > UBA2466 > RFNO01. The sequence goes on from RFNT01000093.1 coordinate 26,737, forward strand.
AATCTTATCCAAATATTCGGACAATGAGGATGCCATTAATTTGGGTCTCTATACTCGAGGTAGCGATCGAGCTATTGATGAAGCGATTGAGCGAGAGCCTCAGATCAGAAGTTTTCTAATTCAATCAAGAGATTCAAAATCTGATTTTTTTGAATCGCGGACTGGTCTCCAGGAGCTCTTGAAATGAAATTTCAATTCCGGTTGGAAAAAGCAGCGCACTTTTATGAGCAGAAAGAAGCCCTTAAAAAGCTTGAGCTCGCTGAGTTGGTACGCCGGGTAACCGACCTCAAGGAGAAAATAGAGGCATTTACGAACGAGAACCAGCTGAATTTGATGCGAACCAACCGACACCAAGTCATCTCACCAGCATGGTTACAATTTTCATCTGAACGATCTGGCTACAACCTGCAAAGCATCAAGGAACTGAATGAGCAAATAGAGGACCTACAACTCTATCTAGAGAAAAAAAAGCAGGAGCTAGCTGAAGTGATGAGAATTAAAAAAGCATTAGAAAAAGTTAGAGAGAAGAAATGGAACGAGTTTAAATTGATAAAGAATCGAAAAGAGCAATCTGAGCTCGACGAGGTGAGTCAGCTCCTTGGAGGAAAACCAGAATGAGGCTCAGCTGGCATCTTTCCGGAGTTTTATTGGGTCTGAGCCTGGGAGTGCTTTTCTGGACGGCTCAGGAGCTTGAATGGGCTCCAAGTTCAGCCGCAACTGCAGCGGACCAAGTTGAGGGGAATTCAGATAGACAGAAATTTATCCTGCAGGAGCGGGAGCGGGCCGTAAGCGAACAAGTGGCCCGGCATGAGAAAATTCTCAAGGAACGTCAGGACAAAGAAGCAATCCAAAAGAAACAGGCGGAAGAGCAAGCACAGGTTTTAGTTCAAAAGTACAAAAAACAAATTGAAGAAAAGGATAGCGAGATCAAAAAACTAAAAGCAGATTTGGATGAGCTCAAATCCAAAAACATGGAGTCCATTATTGGGATTTATGAAAAAATGGATCCGAAACAAGCAGCGAAGATCCTTGGCGAATTGGAAGTCAAGCAAGCAGCCCGAATCACACTACAAATGAAGCCTCAGAGAGCTGCTGAAGTTTTGGGTAAAATGAGTCCTGAAAAAGCTCGATCGATCACGGAATTTAATATTCAAGGACGTGTGGTGGCCTCAAAGCCTACCGAAGAAAAGATTTCTCAGAAGGTCAATGATGTACCAGAGAATGATCCAATAGCTCCCATTGGATCGAAACAATAAAAGAAAGGAGGTATAAGCCATGATCAATCCTATTCAATCAGGACTTAATCCGTCGTCTACTCAGTCGATGTTGTATGGAAATTCGCTTGGAATTTCTGAGACAGGAGAGTTTGATTTTTTAAACTATCTTCTGGGCCTTCAGATCGATTCCTCAGAAGCGGATTTAGGTTTGGGTGGACTTCAGCTGAATGGTTCAGAACCTTCAGCAGAAGTGTCTGAGCCTGATAGTGCTATTCTCAAGTTGTTTGACAAAAAGCAAAATGAGCAAAATATGCCGTTGTTTTTTGGAAACGGTCTTGGAGCTTTGGATAATGCTTCGTTGCCAAAAGATAATATCAATCTTTTAGGGTTTACGAAGTCAGCCCCCAAAGAAATGGGCACTCAGTTCTCAGATATAAAAAATGAGTCTCGAACGGTGAAAAAGGAAGAAACTTCCCTTTTCGAAGATCCTCTCATGAAGGCTTCTTTTGAAGCAGCTCTCATGAAGCAGGACTCAACCATTTCTCAGGAAATGAATGTAAAAGGGAATACGAGTCGCTTGGCGAATGGTCTGCAAAGAGAAAAGTTAGTTCAAGCCTTTAAGAGTCTGGACAAAGCTCCAGCACTCGTAGCAGAGACGTCAGGATTCGTATCGAAAGTAGATTCCCAACCACACTTCGAAACTATTGAACCTAGTGAGGTTCATGAAAAGTCCCGAAAGAAATCAGTTGATGCTTTGGAAGCTGGTATAGATGGAATCCAAGCCCCCAGTTTCGAGAAGGCCGAAAGTATAGCCACTCGAGAACAAGGGCCTCAGAAAATCCTTCAAGTTCCAGTGCCTGAAGTATTCCAAAAAGTAGAATCCGTGGCTCAGAAGGGTGGTGGGAAAATGACTTTAGTACTTTCCCCACCTGAACTGGGGCAAGTAGAAATCCACGTGAGCACCAAAGGTAAAAACGTTGAGGTGACTGTGAAGTCAGACAACGATTTTGCTAAGGCGGCCATTGAGGGCCAGATAGCGGATCTCCAGCAATCTCTGCAAAATCAAGATCTGAACTTGAGTAAAATCGAAGTTCATGTGAGCCGAGAAATGGATCCTTCCTTTTTGGAAAATCAGTTTGCTGGTTTCAATCGGCAAGGAAACCTCTTTCAGCAGTCCGACAGTTATCGCCAAGAACGGGAGTTTGGGAAAACTTTCGCTCAAGGAGACGCTCAGGTGAAGGGCTCTAGAGTAACCTCTATGAATCCAATCCATCGAGCGATTCCAGGAGATAGCCGAGTCGATATCCGTATCTAGAGGAAAAAATGAACGAACTGAATGCTGCTTTGCCAAGTAAGCTCACTGAGATGCCTCAGGAGAGAGTCAAGCCTAAGAACACTTTAGGTAAAGACGATTTTCTGAAGCTACTCATGGCCCAACTCAACAATCAAGATCCGCTAAAACCAATGGAGCATCAAGAGTTTTCCGCTCAATTGGCACAATTCGGCTCTTTGGAACAGTTGCAGAATATCCACAAAGGGATCGAAAGTCTCCAAGGAGGGATGGGTAACGAATCCAAATTGTCCGCAATCGGAATGATTGGGAAGCAGGTCTCTGCTACTGGGAATGAAGTCAATCTCATGGAAGGGCAATCGGTTAACCTTTCTTATAATAAAAAAGAAGGGGTCACACCGATCAAAGCGCAAATCTATTCCGAAGCCGGAAAGCTCGTTCGTGAAATGGAACTCGGAGCGAAGATTGTGGAAGAGGGTCTCGTCTGGGATGGAAAAGATGCAGAAGGTAAAGGTCTGCCGTCAGGAAAATACACGTTTAGAGTTCAGGGTGTGAACTCCAATGGAAGTTCGGAGGAGTTGGGAGCCACGCTCTCTGGACGTGTAACAGCGGTAGAAATGAATGGAAACAATCCAGTGCTAGTCGTTCAAACAGCAGCTGGAACCTCCAAACTGGATCTGGCAAAAGTAACTTCAGTGGCTCAGGAGTCAACATCAGTTCCTCAGACTCCGACAAAAACAGCACCTGAAAGTACTCAGCCAAACCAGAGCTCAGCCAAAGTAGAGCCTCAGCGAATTCCTGTGAAAATGGATTCGCCAAAAGGAGCTGCTCAGGATGAGGCGGAGACTTCAGCTGAGACGGATACTCTGGAACTGGAACAGCAATGGCGGGGCTTTCCCCCCTTTGCCTCCTATGAAAGTCTAAGACGATGAGCATACAAGATCTCTACAGAGCTGGGAGTGCTTCGATACAACCTGCGGGTCCGGGGTCGTTAAGCGATCGTCCTGCCATTGGCAAGGCATCGTCAACACCTCATCCCGAGGAGTTTCAGAAAGTACTTCGGCAAGAAGAAAGTAAGATCAGCATGTCGCAACACGCGGAAACACGTATTCGTTCACGTGATATTCCGTGGAGTCCGGCATTAGAAAAACGTGTGATGAGTGGCATTGAAGCCCTAGATGCAAAGGGCAGTCGTGAGGCGCTGATCCTCGCTGATGATGTCGCTTTTATCGCCAATATCCGTTCTAAGACCATTGTAACGGCGATGGATAGAGCGCAATTAAAAGAACGAGTCTTTACCAATATCGATAGTGCCGTTTTAGTCTAACCGGGGCTGCCACCTCGGTTTTTTAACCAAACCCAAAGCTGGCCCATGTTTTTGGTGATTCCCACCTGAAACGGAAGCTTTGGATTACCTAGGAGGAAACATGGGTGTTGTATCATCAATGAGTACTGCTATTTCTGGGCTTGAGTCGAATGGCCAAGCACTGGGAGTGATTACCGATAACATCGTAAATGCGAATACTACGGGGTTTAAAGCCTCTCGTTCCGAATTCCAAAACATTCTCGCCGAAACCAGTGGCGGTGGAATTCAGGTCGGCCGTGGTGCTACATTAGCGGGTGTTACCAATATTCTTAACCAAGGTTCAATCACACATACCGATCGGCCTACTGATCTTGCTATCAGTGGAAACGGCTTTTTCATCCTCAAGGGAGATGCTCTCGGACAGACTTATACCCGAGATGGCAGCTTCCGGTTTGATAAGGACGGTTGGTTGGTAAACTTAAACGGGTATCGGGTACAAGCTTATGAAGCCACTCCCTCTGGAGCGATTTCAGGTAAGCTATCAGATATTCGTATTCCTTATAATACGATTGCTGCAAAATCCACAGAGCGCGTGCAGATGCATGTGAATTTAGATGCGCGAGCTCCGATTGGTGCACCGATCGATCTGACAAAGCCTGAAGAAACCTCAAATTTCAACACTGGAGTTCAAATTTTCGACTCCGTGGGAAATGCTCGTCCAATCACCATGTACTACAACAAAACCGGGGAAAATGTGTGGGAGTTTTATGCCATGACTGATGGTGCGAATCTCACAGATGGTGTCCCTGGTGAACAAAGTGTGGTTGCTCAGGGGTCATTGTCCTTTGATCAGAACGGTCGATTGGAAGGAGTTCAACAAAATATCGTGAACTCTAACTTTGTTGGGGCAATTCCAGATCAAAACCTACAATTTGATTTTGGAGATCCTATCGATCAATTAGGTTCTGGTGAAAAAGGAACCACTCAGTATGGTTCAAAAAGCGCAATGTTCCGAAATGTCCAAGATGGTTGGGCTTCGGGAACTCTCACTGACACCAGTATCGATGCTGATGGCATGGTTAGCGGGGTGTACACCAACGGTCAAAATCGCATTTTAGGCCAATTGGGTGTTGCTCGCTTTGAAGCTACCGAGCGTCTGGCTAAAATGGGGGATAACCAATTCAGAGAAAGTGTGCTTTCGGGGCAACCTCTGGTGGGTAAGCCCAATACGAACGGCCGTGGGATCATTATGACCAAGAGCTTAGAGCAATCAAATGTTGATTTAGCTCATGAGTTCGTTCAAATGATCAAAGCTCAACGGGGATTCCAAGCGTCAGCTAAAGGGGTCACAACAGCCAACGAAATGTTGGATGAAGTGGTCAATCTGAAGAGTCGCTAATCCTAGTTAACCTGTTGTAAAATACTGGCAGGCGGTCTTCTCTTATGAGTAGGCCGCCTGCTCATTTTTTTAAAGGAGATGAAAATGAAGTCATTAGGTTTGGTACTTGCACTTTTAACAACAGTCACCCTGGCTGCTCCCCGAGAGATTGTTATCAGTACTGAGAAAATTGGAGAATCAGTTCATTGGGTACCTCAACGGGTGGAGGTTTTTCCAGGTGAGGAAATTAAGTTTGTGATCAAACATGAGCTTCAGGGGGGATTTGATTTTCATGGTTTTTTTGTTCCGCAGCTTAAGATTCAGAAACAAGTGAACAGAAATAAAGCAGAAGAACTGACGGTGAAAATACCTAAGAAAATGAAGCTCGGAGAATATCCGATGGGATGTCATTTCCATCCAAAACACGTGCCTGCTACTTTGGTGGTAAAGACTCCAGCACCTGATTCAAAAGCTAACTGAGCACACAAATATCTTGTAGGTTACGGTACTTCTCTCCAAAGTCGAGGCCGTAACCTACTACGAATTTATCTTCAATTTCAGTTCCTAAATAATCAAGCTTCACTTCCACTTCTCTTCGACTGGGCTTGGAGAGCAGCGAGCAAAGGCGTACCGATTTAGGGGCGAATGCTTTTAAGTGTTCATTCAGAAAAGCAAGAGTTCTACCTGAGTCAACAATTTCATCCAGCACTAAAATATGACGGTTCTCGGGAGAGGATTCCATGTCCTTTAAAAATCGGACAGCTCCACTGCTCTTGGTTCCGGCGCCGTAACTGGCTAACCGGACGAAGTCGAGCTCCATCGGGACCGTGAGTTCTCGAATGAGATCACTCCCAAACAACATAGCTCCTTTCAAAGTCACTACGACCAGAAGGCTTTCCTCAGGTTTCAGTATGGCTTGATAGTCTTTAGAAATCTGAAGCCCCAGTTTTTTATTCATTTCAGCTATTTTTTCTTTTGAAATAAACGGAGTGAGTTGAGCCATGATTTATTTCCTTTCTGTGAAAGATATTGCATGAAGGGGCTGCCGCCTCTCATAAGTATTGAAAAGTAACCGCGCGTGAACAAAGCGGTAGGCCCGAGATGAACTGATGCCTTGAGTTGCGAGTGCGGGTGCTGATTGAACATCCAGCTCAGTAGAGTCATTCCTAATTCTGAAACATCATTGGTTGTAAGCTCGTGGAGCTGTCGCGGAAGGTTATCTCCTAGGCAAAACGTAATGTCTGGAGAGTTGGCAGCGCGGGGAAGCAGTTGAATCCCTGTTGAAGATTTAACGAGAGCATACGAATCAGCTCCCACTTGGATGGCAAGCTCAGCGCCATTTTTGAGTGCAGAGGCTACTTCCTGACAGATGGGGCGCTCAAAAAACTGACGCAGGTAAGAAAAGTCGCTATCCAAAGTCATAGGGGGTTCGTATACACGAAAACCAGTGAGTTTGTCATCTATTGGGCACTATCCCCGCTTTGTTCTTGAAGGAGTTCGGAATAGTTTTCTGCGGCTTTGGGAGTATTCGATTGTCCCCCCAGTTCTTCCATCATTTGCTCAGGTACTTTATTGATCTCTAAGATATTTTTTTGACCCGCTTGAATTTTCTTCGCTTGGATTTCTTTTTCATCAAACTGAAAGTCCGGCAACGTCTTTTGGACTGCCTTCATACTTTCAATCGATTCGTCCAAAGCTTTATTATAGCTATCTAACTGTTCCGCATTGGTCATTTTAACGGTGCTGACATTGCCTTCGTCATCCGTTTCAGAAAGCACTTCATTTTTAAATTCTTCTTCATCATATTTCCAATTGCTTTTTAAGCCATCGGGTCCGACACCGACTTTATCCATCACTTCCAATTGGTTTCGGAGATCTCTCGAATATTTATCTTCATAATTCGGCCCTTTTTCTTTCAATTGAGGACCTGAGTTGCCGCTATTGCCTTGATTGCCATCGGGCTCTTCAAATTTGGGGTTGACCATTCTCCAAGAGACTTGGGACATTTGCTTGCATTGTTGGACTCGTTTTTGTAATCGTTCCTGCTGGTCCTTTTTTTCAGCTGCATCCGTAAGCTTTTCAATTTCAGCGCTTTCATTCTGAGCCCAGCTCTCACAAGAAGCCACACCTTCAGAAAGGGAGCCCTCTCCTTCCTTAAAAACACGTCGTTGAGAGAGATTGGCTAAGGTTGAATCCCACATTGCTTTTGAGGCACGAGCAACCGCTTCTCGGTAAAAAGTGAGGTTCCCCATCAGCTTGGGATCGTTTTCCGCTCCTGGATCTTTAGCGCTTCTTTCCACCGTTTGAAAGGCTTCGGCCCCCACTTGTTCGATCACTTCTTTCACTTCAGGTCTTAAAGTGACTCGAGAAACACTCTCTGGTTGGTCCGGATTTTTAGGATTAGGCTCCAGCTCGCGCGTTTCTTCTTTGAAAATAGAATAATATTTGATTCCTTTTTCTTTTTCGCGTTTCTTTTGAGCCTCGGGATCTTCATCTTGTTTAGAATATTCTGTATGTTTTTCATAAACGGTACGTTCTAATTGGGAAGAACCGCCACCTGCTGCAATCCCTCCGTGAGAGGATATAAATGCATAAAGGCGACGACTTTGTGCTTTGGGATCGTTGGGATTTTGTTTTTTTGCTTCCTCATCGGCAGTTGAATAGGAAGCATCGTGATAAGTCAGCAAGCTTTCGAAGGAGTTCCCATCGTCTTTGTTGAATCTGGATTTTTGATTGTTTTGAACCACTTTGCCGTTAGGGTCTTTGGCTTTTCCAGAAACGTTTTGATCTTGAGTGAACTTAATAAAGCGTTCGATATAGTTTTTTCTGGCCTTTTCGGCTTCTGTTTCAGCGTCGTATTGAACCACGCCACCTTCACCCCAAAGTGGGGCAGTGGAGAACGCTAAAGCTAAAAGGCTGAGAAGCCTCAAGCTGCGGTTGGTTTTTAAGGACCGCTGGATCATGGAATCATACCCCTCTGTCTTTTAGTAATAGCAATCTCGGTGCCTTAAAAAATCGGAAATTATTCAATGATTTCAAGCAACAATAAGTGTCACCTTGCTCAGGTTTTGGCGTGTTCTTTCCGTGTACAGGCAGGTGTCCAAAGTATCGACAGTTAAATCCCAGATTCGGCTTGAACAATTTTCCCTAAAACATCGATATCCAGCGGAATGGATACGGCCTTCCCATTTATGAACGTTGCAGGCGTTCCTTGAATGCCTGTCCGAAGGCCCAGCTCTGTATCTGCTCTCACTTTTTGAAGCGATTCGTCTGAACGTAAACAAGCTTCTATTTCAGATTCAGAAAAAAGTGGTTGTAAAGCTAAGCGAATGTTTTCCCAGCCCTCTTGAAAAACTGATTCGGGGATTTTAAAAAAAACCGTGTCATGAAAATCCCAAAATTTACCTTTCTTTTGTGCGCAGACGGCAAGCCGAGCTAAAGAACAGGCGTAGGGATGCATGGCTTGAGTAACCGCTGGGTTGCAGGCCGAGTCTAAAGGAAAGTGTTTAAAGGTGACCCGAACCGTGTCTTTGAAAGAAGGTAATAAAGTGTGCAGTGTAAACGCAGATTTTCTACAAAAAGGACATTGAAAATCGCTAAAAACGACGATCTGTATTTTTGCTCCGTCTTCACCCCAGACCCCATCGGATGAGTCTGCTGGAAAATCGATAGAGGGCAGAGTTTTCCACTTCTGGAGGAGTTCAGAGAGGGCTTTTTGTTTTTGTTCCCAGCCTCCGGACTGACTTTGAATCCAGCTTGGGAAAAAAGTGAGAGAAGCTCCAAAAAAAGCTAAGCACAACACTGCAAATCCAATCTTGGCGTTCGAGAGTTCCTTCAAAACTTTCGTCGAGGCGAGCGGAGCGGTATGAACAGCTCCGGCGATGAGATAACCCAAGTTGGCACCATACGTAAGGATGCACAACAAACAGAAGCTTCCCAGCTGAAGCCACTGAATCCCAATCAGAAGGATTAAGTCCACCATCAGAGCAAGAGTGCTCAGCCCGACCAGTACTTTTCGAGCGACTTCATAGTTGGGATGCCGAGGCGGGAACAAAAATCCCATCACCAGTAAGAAGAAGAAGTAGAACGCTCCAATAGAAGCTAAGGGCACTCCCGCCACTTCAGAAAAGCGAGAAACATTGACAATATCGCAATCCGCTAATTTTCCAAACGAACAGAAACTTGAGGCATCTTGGATTCCGAGTTTGACTCGGGTATGATGCAATAACAAATAGAGGCTGATAGCTATTCCCAACCCTGAACAGCCCAGTTGAATCAAATACAATCTGTGAATTCGAAGCTGTGGAAGTTTCACGTTCCAGATTATCCTTGAATCCCGGAAGGCAGGCAAACTGAATTGAGTACTTCAAAAAAAGGTGAAAAAGAAAAACTTCTGGATTGGACTGAAATAGAAACCCAGTTCAAGGCGCTTTCGGCGGCCCATAGCCCCGGAAAGCAACGCATTTTGGCAGATATTTTCAAGTCGGCGCTCAAATTGACTCAAGACAGTCCAGGTACCCTCAATTTAAAAATATCTTCCTCGGTGCTGAAAGAGCTTCGTTATTCATTCAAAAAATTCGCACCCTATAAAAGTCATCCCAAAATCACTATTTTTGGCTCGGCTCGTGTGCCCGCAGATAAACCGCTCTACCGCATGGCCAAGGATTTTGCGACTCAAGCCGTGAAAAGAAACTACATGATTATCACGGGCGGTGGCCCAGGAATCATGGCCGCAGGGAATGAGGGGGCTGAGAAATATGGCTTTGGGTTGAATATTCGCTTGCCTGTTGAACAATCTGCGAACCAATTCATCGATGCTGAAAAGCTATTGATCAACTACAAGTACTTCTTTACCCGAAAGCTATTTTTGGTGAAGGAAGCAGCGGCCTTTGCTTTTTTTCCGGGTGGATTTGGAACCTTTGATGAAGCTTTTGAGGTACTCACGCTTCTACAAACGGGTAAAAGCAATTTGATCCCTGTAGTATTCATGGAACCCAAAGGGTTTGGTTACTGGGCTCCTCTCGTCAAGTTTTTAGAGAATGTGATGTTGAAAAAAGGCTTTATCTCTAAAAGTGATAAAGCTCTGTACAAAGTCTTTCAATCCGAGGAAAAAGCTTTGGATTATATCGGGCATTTTTATAGAAATTATCATTCGATGCGTTTTGTTGGGGACCAATTGGTGATCCGCATCAAAAAGCAATTAGATCCTCAGCATCTCAAAAAAGCCAATCAGTTGTTTCCAACACTCACCCATCTTGGAAAAATCGTGGCAAGCCCCGCCCTTCCTGAGGAGGAGAACGAGCCGGAGCTGAGTAGCTTACCTCGACTGGTGCTTCCCTTTGATCGCAAGGATTTTGGAAGTCTCCGGTCCTTTATCGACTTCATCAATGACTGCGAGGTATAATTTCCGTCATGGCGGATTTGACGATATTGCGGTTTTCGGATCTCTTTCCACAAGAAAAAGCCTGTGTAGATGCTTGTGTTGAAGAAATTAAAAAGGGGATTGATACGAACGAAGTTCAGGTGGATCCCAGCTACCGCGGATTTTTCAATAGAAAATCAGGCTCAGAAATTTTTTGGATCGTTGCTCGAGACTGGCAGAAAGCCCTTCGGTTTTTAGAAGCTCAGAAGGGGCATGAAAAAATATTTGTTTCGGTTTTTGCAACCGCCTCTGAGCGATTAACTCCCTGGGAAACCTGGCTGAGGTCTTTAAGTGGCCCTTGGGGTAGCCATATCCAATGGATCACGCATAGCCCACTCAGTCTTAAATTCATGAAGGACCTCGTAGGGGTGCCAGAAATCCAGTTGGAGTATCTTCCGCTGCCCATGCCCCGAATGCAATCATCAGAAAAAAGTGGAGCTTTCAGGGTCGGGCTTTTTGGGGCGTTTACTCCCGAGAGTAATTTACATTTCTTGCTCACTGTTGCGCATTATCTTCAGCAGAGGGACCCGTCGATTGAGACCCGCGTGATGGGTACAGGGCCTCTCTATGCACATTTGAAGTGTCTAGCAGAAGATATGAATTTAGGACCTCAAATGATCCTAGAGGAAACTAAAGATTGGCATCAAGCGGCACTTCTCGACTGCGCAGTTTTTTTTCCGAATCGTAATGATCATTTTTCAGATCTTTTGGTAGCAGGAGCAAGCGAAGTTGTCCCTATTAGTAGAAATGTTCAGGGGATAGATGAATATATCAAAGATGCTTATAGTGGTTTTGTTTTTGATTCTGATGATATTAAATCCACCGCCGAGGCCCTCATTACTTTAAAAAACAACCCGCTTTTAAAGTCTGAAATGGCGAAGCGGTTTAAAACAGCACTCACAGAACGCTATTCGCCGCTTCGGATTGCAGATCAGTATCTCAATTTATGGAAAGGTCAGGAGTATCGGACCCAGAACTTCAGAAGGCGAGCACTATGAGCTATTCTCAAGCAGAAACGATCAAAGTAGGGGCAGGAATCCGTGGTATTCATTTGTTTTTTGGTCTCATACTCTTTCTAGTTGGGATCTTTTTTGCCAAATGGGCGAGTGATACCACTCGAGTGCGTCAGTTTTTGTCGAGCTTTGAAAGCTTTAAGGTTCAGTCAGTAGATATAAAAGCGGAGTGGCCATTAGAAGTACAAACTGTGACCAGTTGGCTTTCTGGAGTGAAGGGGCAAACTCTATTTTTAATTGATTCCAAACAACTAGCGACCGGAATTCAATCGAAGCCCTGGGTGGAATCGGTGGCTATCAAGAAAAGTTATCCCAATCGGTTACAAATTTCCCTGATCACAAAAAAGCCTCAGGCCCTGATCATTCATAAAGGGCAACCTTGGTTTGTGGATCCTCAAGGAGTTCTGATTGAGCGAGCAACACCTGCGCTACTCCGAGGATTAGAACTTCCTTTTTTATCTTACGAGGCTTCTCAACCCAAGTGGCAAGTAGGACAAGTGCTGCATCAATATGAAAAAATGAAGTCTGCCTCAAAAAATAAGTTTGTAGTGTCTCAGATTGTTCTGGGCAGTTATCCCTACTTCAAAACTTTCCTCTCTCAACCAAAAATTGAGGTGTGGTGGAGTTTGGAAAATTGGGAATCTCAGCTCCAAAACTTGATCGCTCTGATCGATAACCCACCAAGTCAAATCGGCCAACTTCGGAGAATCAATTTAGTTTTTCCAAAAAAAGCTATTGTCAGTTCGTCAATTTCGCACTAAAGTTTGCAGTAGAACTCCTGTGATCTCAGTGCGTCGCACTCAGCACAAGAGCCCTTTCGAGATTTAAGAAAAAAGAAGTTTTAAAACCGCTGTAGTTTATCCCGTTTTCTTTCTCAGGAAAGAGCGGGGATGGAGAAGGCAACTATGTCAGGCTTCCTCAAAGCTCCAAAGCAAGCGGAGACTGTTGTAGGCATTGATTTTGGCACCACCAAAATCTGCGTGGTGATTGCTAAGCAGAAGCCTGAGGGCTTGGAAATTGTCGGGGTAGGAAAGCATCCTTCTCACGGAATCAGAAAAGGCGTCGTTGTTAATATCCCCGCCACAGTAGAAGCACTCAAAAAATCAATTGAAATTGCAGAGCTCATGTCGGGGTGTTCCGTTCGTGAAGCGGTGTGTGGAATTGCCGGTAGCCATATTAAGGGCTTTAACAGCACTGGAGTGGTTGCGATCCGAAATAAGGAAGTCACCGCACTCGATGTTGAACGGGCAGTTGATGCGGCTCGGGCAGTGGCTATCCCATTGGATAGAGAAGTACTCCATGTCATTCCGCAAGAATTCACTGTGGACGATCAAGAAGGTGTTCATGATCCGATCGGGATGAACGGGGTGCGTCTAGAATCAAAAGTTCATATCGTGACGGGTGCAGTTTCTTCAGCGCAAAATATTATCAAGTGTGCGAATCTCGCTGGGGTGCAAGTAACAGATATCGTATTGGAGCCTCTTGCTTCTGCGGAAGCCTGTTTAACCCCCGATGAAAAAGAACTGGGCGTTGCCCTGGTAGATATCGGTGGCGGCACCACGGATGTTGCTTTGTTCTCTAAAGGGAGTGTGGTTCATACCGGTGTGATTTCAATGGGCGGAAGCCACATCACCAATGATGTTGCGGTGGGATTGCGGTGCTCGATCCAAGATGCGGAGCAAATCAAGATCACTTCGGGGTGTGCGATGAGTTCCTTGTTGCCCTTAGATCAAACGATTGAAGTCCCTCTTATGGGCGGGAGAAAATCGCGAGAAATTTCACGAGCTGTTCTTACCAAGATTATCGAGCCGCGCATTGAGGAAATTCTCGCATTAGTGGGACAAGAAATTGCCAACAGCGGCTACAAACACCTCTTATCCTCTGGAGTGGTGATTACCGGCGGTCCTTCGCTGATGGAAGGTATGACTGAATTAGCAGAATTTACTTTTGAACTTCCAGTGAGAAGAGGAGCCCCACAACATCTCAGCGGTTTAGTAGATGTCGTGAGTTCACCCACTTACTCAACTGCAGTTGGACTTCTCATGTATGGTACAAAAAACCACGTGGGAGTTCCAGTAAGACAGCATGATTGGACTTCTCTTTATGAGAAAGCTGTTCATCGGATGAAGGGTTGGTTAGGCGAAGTTTTTTAATACAGGTTTTATCAAACAAACATAAGGAGAAGCCATGTTTGAAATCGTAGAAAAGCAGTCACCTCTCGGCGCAAAAATTAAAGTAGTTGGAGTGGGTGGGGGAGGAACTAATGCCATCGCTACGATGATTAATTTGGGCTTGAATGGTGTCGATTTCATTGCAGCTAACACCGATAACCAAGCCTTGTTGCACAACCCAGCTCCTGTGCACATTCAGCTGGGCAATGAACTGACCAAGGGATTAGGTGCCGGAGCCAATCCGGATGTTGGAAAGAAAGCAGCATTGGAAGATTGCTCTAAAATTGCTGAGCTTCTCCAAGGAGCTGATATGGTTTTTATCGCTGCAGGAATGGGCGGAGGGACTGGAACGGGCGCAGCCCCCGTCATTGCAAATATTGCAAAAGAAGCTGGCGCCCTTACTGTCGGCGTCGTTACCAAGCCTTTCAACTTTGAAGGAAAAAAGAGAAAAAAGAACGCGGAAATTGGGATTGAGGAATTAAAAAGTTCTGTGGACACCTTGATTTGCATCCCTAATCAGCGCTTGCTCTATATCGCCAACGAAACAACAACGATGTTGGATTGCTTCAAAAAAGCCGATGAAGTTTTATATCAAGCAGTCAAAGGAATCTCTGATCTCATCAACATTAGAGGCTTAGTAAACTTGGATTTTGCAGACGTCCGAACCGTGATGTCCAACCAAGGCCTTGCTCTGATGGGGACAGGAATTGCTAGTGGTGAAAGTCGCGCAATTGAAGCAGCTCGCAAAGCGATTTCTTCTCCGCTTTTGGAAGATGTTGCTATCAATGGAGCTACCGGGATCATTATCAATATCACGGGTGGATCGAATTTGACGCTCTTCGAAGTCAATGAAGCTTCCTCTTTGATCACCGAAGAAGCGCATGAAGATGCTGAAATCATCTTCGGCTCAGTGATTGATGAAACCCTTAAAGATGAAGTGCGGGTCACTGTGATTGCAACTGGTTTCAATCCTCCTGCAAAACAAGAGGTCTCTTTACCTGAGACACGCTCACAGGAAGTTGCTCAGCCGGCATCAGTTCAGGTGGCCGAGGGGCCTGTTTCGAAAAATATCGTACCACCTCCAGTGCAAAAACAAGAGGGGACGACCCCAACTCCTTCGTTGAGCTCAGCTCAGCAACTCGCACGAGAAATTGGGAAACGGTATTTTCAATCCGAGGAATACGATATTCCCACTTTCCTGAGACGTCAGCACGACTGATCATGCTTCAGTTCTTGCTGATAGGTTTCGTATTTTTAGGCGGAGCTGCTAGTAGCTTAGCAGCTCCGCGTTCCCATCAACCCGCTAGCCATTCTGAAGTCGATCGCTCTCCCAAAAAGAGGCCCCTGGAAAACACGAGTTTCGTTCAAGTGTTGAGCCCAGAAGAGCAGCAGGAAATCGTTCAGGCACTTAACATGCTCTTTGAAGAAATTGGGGAGATCAATCACGGGCGTCGAGCAATCCAGCCTACCAATTGAGATAGGGGATTTCTCGGTCGGGAGTCGCTACGCTGATTTCTACGCGACGATTTTTGGCTTGAGCTTCAGGGGTGTTTTCATCCGCTAGAGGAACCGTATTTCCGAAAACTCCCATTGAGATTTTGTCCCTTGGAAATTGAGAACCATCCAACAGAAAACGGACAATATTGTAGGAACGTTCGGATGCTAAATCCCAGGCTTCTTTTTCTCCCGCTGGTCCTTGGTTAATCAACTCACCGCTATCCGCATGTCCTTCCACTTGAATAGGGAGTTCCATCGCTGCCAAACGTTTTCCTAGTTCAAAGAGAAAGGGTACCTGAGATCGCTTGAGCTTAGTGCTTCGTGGAGCAAACAACATGGCTTCACCCAGTCGGATTTTAAATCCAAGGGGAGATTTAAGAACTTCAACATCTGCATCGGCTGGGGCTACCCCAGTAGCGCGTTCAAAAACCCCGCGTACTTGCTCCGCAATTTTTTGGAGCATAGCTGCTTCATCTTTTGAGAATTTACCATTGTCAGCCGGAGAAGTGGGGTTTTTGGAACCTAAATCTGCCGGTTTCTCAAAGGGGGAAAATGGGGAGCCCTTCAAAGGAAAAATAGAACCTGCAGAAGTAAATGATTTTTGGATACTTTCCACAGCATTCTTGTATTTTTCCTTGTCAGTCGTGCTCAGCGCGTACATCACTGTAAAAAACGCGAAGAGAAGTGTTATGAAATCGGCGTATGAAACCAGCCACCGTTCTAAATTCTCGTGCTCTTCATGATGTTTCTTCTTGGCCATAGTGATTATGCCGCTTTACTTTCCGGAGCAGCGGATTGTCCACCGGCTTCTGCCTTAGCATGTTTCCCGTGATCAGCATGGAGATTGTTCAAACGGTCTTCAATCAACCGCGGATTGAGCCCCGCCTGGATCGCCAACAAACCCGTGCAAATGATTTCCATTTCTTCAGCTTCGTATTTACCAATTTTTTTAGCTTTATTTCCCATGGGAATCAGAATCAAGTTAGCTAAGCCCACTCCGTAGACCGTCGCAACGAAGGCGACCGCAATGCCGGATCCTAACTTACTGGAATCCGATAAATTGCCCATCACGTGAATCAGACCTAAAACGGCTCCGATGATACCCACAGTAGGCGAAAAACCACCGCCGGTCTCAAATACTTTTCCTACCGCATTGGCGTGTTCTTCAGTTTTAAAAATCTTCTCTTCCATCATTTCTCTCAAAATGACTGGATCATAGCCGTCTACAATTTTTCGCAGGTTTTGAGACAGAAAAGGATGTTTGATGGTGGCTACTGATTTTTCTAAAGCAAGAAGCCCATCTTTTCTGGCCAGATTTGCAAGCTCGACAATTTCTTTGATTAAGCCTGAAAAATCAGGAGCCTTACCCAAGAAAATTTTAGGAGTTAACTTGAGAGCACCACTGAATTCCTCACCCGTGCAGGCAAGCATTGTCGCTCCTAACGTGCCTCCAAAAACAATCAACGCCGCCGTAGGCTGGGTGAGCGCACTCAAGTGAAGGCCCTCGATTACGGCCCCACCGATCACTGCAAACATTCCTAAGAAAAGACCAATACATGAAACAATCATGACTGTTTTTGCGCCTCCCACCGCTCGGAAAGAATGCTTTTTTTGTAATTTTTGAAAGCATTCACGAGTTCATCCACTTTATCTTTCACCACCAGTTGATAGCCTGTTGTTAAAGTGATCACTGTATCGGGTGTTGATTCTATAGTTTGAATTTGCTCTGGATTGAGCATGACAGACGAACCATCAAATTTGGTAATCCGGATCACAGCTTGCCTCCTCTGGGGGTGACAACCACTCTTCGGAAAAACGGGTAAGAAACCTAATGGAAAGGTTCTGCCCTGGAAACCCCGCATCAAAAAAGCCTTGCCTTGGGAGCTCTATTCCTTTTCAATGTGAGCTCATGAAAATTTACACAAAAGCAGGGGACGACGGCACTACTGGGCTTTTCGGTGGTACACGCATTTCCAAAAGTGCGCCACGCATTATGGCTTATGGTGAAATTGATGAACTGAATGCCTGTTTAGGAGTGATTCGTGCAGAAACGCCCCATTTACCGCTCAAGAATGCCTTGGGTGAAGTGCAAAACCACCTATTCACTGTGGGGGCGCAATTAGCTTCTCCCAATGCGGATCCTAAAATTGAACGCATGACCGCAGCTCACACTGAGAGCCTTGAGCGTCAGATAGACGCAATGCAACAGACTTTGTCGCCCCTGAAGAACTTTATATTGCCTGGAGGTTCTAAAACCGCCGCCTTTCTTCATTTAGCTCGAACCGTTTGCCGCAGAGCAGAAAGAAGCATGGTCCTTTTAAGTCACATGCCCGATGAAACGGTGGATGCTTGGGTGCTTTCCTACATCAATCGGCTTTCTGATTATTTGTTTGTCATGTCCCGTGTGGCCAATCAGCTAGAACATCTCTCCGATATTCCCTGGATTCCTCATCGGTCTTAAGAAAACCCTTGGGCCTTCCTCGCTTGACGGTCTTGGTTTCTCATTTTAATACATACTCAGATGAGAAAATATGAAAGTCACTGAAGTTTATTCCACCGTTGCCACGCACTTGAAAACCCATGCTGCTTCTCCGCAGCTGTTTCATTTGCTGGCGGATACCTTTAAGGCTTTGGGAGATCCCACTCGAGTTCAAATTGTATGGGCGCTTTCTCATGGAGAACTGTGCGTGACGGATATTGCTGAACTCTTGGCGGTGACCCCCTCCGCAATCAGTCATCACTTGAGAACCTTACGAAATTTACGTTTGGTAAAAATTCGAAGAGATCACAGAACGCTTTTTTACTCTTTAGATGATGAACATATCGAACATCTCTTGGAAGAAGGGATGGAGCATGTGAGGGACTTGCTGCCATGAAAAAATTATTATTCATCAGCATGCTTTGTTGGGTGTCCTTTGCTGGAAGCGAACCGGCCCAGTTAGTGGTTCATTTATTGAATTATATTGCTTCTGATTACTCTGGAGCCGTTTCCAGCTCGGGACAGGTACTGAGTGACTTTGAATACCAAGAGCAAATGGAGTTTGTTCAAAGATTAGTGGAAGAGAGCCAAAGAAACGCTCAATTGGGAGAAGCAGAATTTCAAAACCAGCTTCGCAGACTTCAAGCGGGAATTGAAAATAAACAACCTCCCGACCAAATCCAAACTCAAGCAGCCCAACTTTCTCAATGGGTGATTGCTCGAACCGGGATTTCTACTGAGCCCCAACATCAGATAGATCTCGTTTCCGGAAAAAATCTGTATGGACAAAACTGTTCTCAATGTCATGGGGTCACTGGGCTAGGCGATGGTCCTTCCAGTGGAAATTTCAACCCTCCGCCCACGCAGTTCACGGATCCTAAGTTGAGCCAAACCTCTCTCTTTCAGTTATTCAATACGATCCAACTAGGTGTACCAGGAACTGCCATGGCAGCGTTTGACCATTTAGCTCCTGAAGAAATTTGGGATATTGTGTTCTATGTAGCCAGACTGCGCAGAGGTATCACGACCAGTGAGGTGAGTAATTCCCAAGTGCTTCTAATGAAAGCTGTGAAGGCTATTGAGGAGAGCGCCTTGGCTTACCAAAAGAAGCAGTTTCTTCAGGCAAAAAATCTCGCCATCACCGCCTATTTAGAAGGTGTAGAGCCCCTGGAACCAAAACTCCGAATGAAAAATGCAGAATTCCTATTCCAATTAGAAAAACATCTGACCGATCTCCGTCATTTGATTGAACAGCAAGCATCTGTCGAAAAAGTCCTCCAGAAGGCTCAGGAGTCCTCCCGCTTGTTAGAACAAGCTGATTTGTACTTGGTTGAGAATCCGCCAGATACATGGTTTATTTTTTCCGTCGCATTTGGAATATTCTTACGAGAGGCTTTTGAAGCTGCTCTCATATTGATCACATTAATTGGGGTAGTCCGTAATTTCGGAAGTAAGAAGGCGGTTTGGGCAGTACACGCAGGATGGGGAAGTGCTCTCCTGTTGGGAATTGGAGCGTGGTTTTTTTCCGGAGTGCTCTTGAAAATGACAGGTGCTCAGCGAGAATTGATCGAGGGGGGCGTGGCGCTCTTTGCGGTTCTGGTTTTATTATACTTTGGTCTCTGGATGCACAGAAAAACAGAAATTGGTCGCTGGAGAGATTTTATCAAGCAAATGGTGGGGCTGGCCAAAGAGCGAAAAAATATTTTCATTTTGGGCGGGGTTGCCTTCATGGGGGTGTTTCGGGAAACCTTTGAGACCGTAATATTTTTACGAGCTTTATTGTTGGAGACCACATCTCAGTCTCATCAAATGGCACTCGCATTGGGAGTATTGTGTGCCTTTGTGCTAGTTGGATCATTGAGCTGGTGGAGTGTGAAGTGGAGTGCCCGACTTCCCATTCGGAATCTATTTCAGATCTCCTCCTGGATGATGTTTTTCCTCAGCTTCATCCTCGTTGGCAAAGGAATTCATGCTTTGCAGGAAAGCGGTCTAGTGCCAGTCACTGCAGTAGGGGTTCAGTTTCAATCTGATTTATTAGGAGTATATCCCTTTTACCAAACGCTGCTCGCTCAATTGGTTTTGGCGGTTGTTATTTCCCTCTACTTGGTTTTTGAAAAACGAGGACTGCGAGCCACTTCTTAAGAGCGTTGTAATTGGCGATTGAGCCAAAAAATAATCGATTGAAAATAATCACTGCTTTCAATGTCATGATGGGGTTCGTGATAAGCTCCCGGCAAAATATGGAGAGATTTATCTTGGCTTTTAAAAGATTGAAGCAGTTCAAAGCTCCCCTCGAGTCTCACGATTTTATCGTGGGACCCATGAAGGATTAAAATGGGCAATGTGAGTTGCTGAGCGATTCCTGGAAGTTTCGGCAGTTGATCCAGAACTGCTTTTCCCTGACTGAGCGTATTCGTGTGGCAACAGAGTGGATCTTCTAGAAAAGCTTTCACAATCTGTGGGTCCTTGGAAATTGCGCTTTTATCGCTATTGCCAGAAACACGAAGCGTGGGAAACAGCTTCACCACTTGTTTTCCAATTGCGACAGTCAGGGGATTGATGGCTCCACCCAGTGAAAATGCAGGAGCACTGAGAATGCATCCTGAAAACGCTTTTTGATAGTGCTGGAGAAAACTGATCGCGATAGCTCCTCCCAAGCTATGACCTAATAAAAATAAAGGGCGGGGCTCAAGCTCACGACAAATCCAGCGATACACGGCACCGACATCATCGACATAATCATCAAAACGTTCAATCCATTGACGACGGCCGCCACTGTGTCCAGCGCCGCGAAGATCAAAACGAACGACTGAAAAGCCTGCCTGCAGGAGTGCTTGTTCAGTTTCAATGTGCCGCCCAGAATGTTCGCTCATGCCATGGATAAGAAGTATTCGAGCGCCAGGAGTTGATGAGCCGACTAATGGATCAGTCGACCAAACTGCCAGTTTATCAACCAGGCGTGGCTGCATTTATTCACTCATTGGGCAAATCAGGCAGTTTTTCACTGGGAAAAGAGTTTTCCGAAATAGTTTCTCCTCCAGCAGGTTGCCGAGGTTTGTCTTGCGGAAAACGGGAGCCTTTAGGAAAAATGTAATAACGAATAGTGCCCTGATATTTTGCTCCATCCTCTACGGTTCCATTATGGATGACTTCCGCACCTGAAGCGTTTCCTAAAACCAACTTGATCTTGTTCTTGGCGGTATATTCCGATTTCTCATCAGGTTTGAGGTAGTACTCCACGGGGGGGGCATCATCGATCACAATTTTGACCCAAGTTCTTTCTTTGGCAGTGACTTTGAGTGCATGTCCCTCACCAGATTCCACAGCGGCTATCGGGGCAGCAGGGGCTACTGGAGCTACTGGAGCCGTCGCAGCGGGAGCTGGTTCACTGGCAACTGCACGCTCAGGTTCTGGCGCAGCAGTGGGCGCTGGGTTTGCAACTTCGACTTCAGGGCTTGCTACTTCAGGGGCAGGAACCACCGGCACTTGAGCTTCCACGGTTCCAGTTGCAGTCGCGGTCGCATTCGCATTCGCATTCTCCGCCAAGGTGGGTGCACTGACTTCTTTTCCCAGGCGAATAATCCAAAAAGCCATAAAAACAACAAACAGGCCAAGCGCTGTGAATACTAAGGGTTTCAGTTGAAGGACCTTGGATTCTGGGCGAATGGGCGTCGGGGCAATTTCTTCAACGGGCGTTTCGCCCGTTTCTGTGGAAACAGGTTCTTGGGCTTTCAGTTCAGAAAGATACAGTTGATAAATTTCTTGAGGGTTCAAACCCACGTAACGGGCATAGGCCGAAAGGAAGCCCTTTACAAATGGCTTCGCAGGAAGCGCTTTCCAATTCCCCTCTTCAATTTCTCGGAGGTGGTGGATTTGGATTTTGGTGACGGAAGCGATGTCCGCAAGCCGGATTCCCCGCTTTTCCCGCTCAGTTTTTAACAGAGCCCCCAACTGTTGCATGGTCTAGGTTTTACAGTATCCAAGGGGGTTACGCTAGGTTTTAGTGCAGAAATTTAAGGACTTCTTGGGAGCGATCGACGTAGGGACCTTCTTTATGTCTTTGAACTAATTTCTCTAATTCCGCTTTGGCCATATTTTTCTGGCCCATCTTTATGAGGGCAAGCCCCAGTTTATAATGGCTTTCTTCGTAAAGTGGGCAGGTGGCCAGCGCTTTTGAATAGAAATCAACGGCTTTGGGGTATTTTTTTTCCTTTGCGTAGACATCGCCCAGATTTTTATTTGCAAGACAGAAATCAGGAACCATGTCGAGGGCTCTTTGGTGATGGGCCTTGGCTTTGGCGAAATTTCCCAGACGGAAGTAAGAATATCCCAAGTTAGTGAGGGCATTTTCTGGCGTCACATAAACATCCATTTTAAGGGCCTGATCAAAGTAGCCTACGGCTTCGTTGAATCGGTCTTGTCGATTCATCAAAACGCCCAGATTATTATAAACTTCAGGATACTGAGGTTGGAGTTTGAGGGCTTGTTGGAAGGCTTCAGCGGATTTACTGAAGCGCTTGGTTTCCATATAAATGATACCTAAGTGATTATAACTAGGGGCAAAATCGGGATCCTTTTCAATGCTCTGTAGGCAGAACTCTAAGGCCTTTGAAAAATTTCTCTGAGCAAACATATCCGCAGACAACTGCAAATAAAGTTTGGCCTTATCTGTTTTATCAGTGGAAGGGGTTAAATGACTGCACGCGTCTAAAAAGGGGAGGAGGACAAGAACTAAAAAGAGAGTGAAGTGCCTCAACATAACTTCAGTATAACCGAGCCGAACGGGAGTTACCATGGCGTTTTGGATGCAAACCAAGATGATGCGACGTGTTTATGGAGTCCCCGAATTCAGGGCTCAACAGGCATCTTTGAGAGTGAATTTGAGTGAGAGTCCGGGAAGCTCTATGGTGTCTCCATCGACTAGCTCAATGGGTCCTAAAATCTTTCTGCGGTTCAATAAAGTAGTTTCTGAGTCCTTTGACACAGATTCCAGCCATAACGAGGTTTTTCTCCGGAAAATCCGCACGTGTCGGCCTTGAATTTGATCATTGTTGGACAAAGTAAAATGGCTTTGAGGAGAGCTTCCAATCACAGTTTCATCGGAGTAGAGAAAAAATTCTTTGGGAGATTTTTCATCGAGGAGTTGAACCCTACCCACTCGGAGCGGGATCCTGCAGTTTTTACAATAGCCCAACTGTGACTGGGGCTCAGCATAACCGCAATAATCGCAAAAAGTGCATGCAGGTGGGTACAAAGTTTTGGGCAGAACGGAGAGTTCAACAGGAGCAATCGCTTTTGAATTACGAAATGGCCAGAATCCTTTTTTTGTGAGCTTAATGAGTTCGTCTCTGACTTGCCGAGCTCTTTGGAATCGTTTCAGAGGATCCGGATCGAGGCATTTTTTGATGATAGCAATGAGACGCGGATCTAAGCCAGTCGCATCCAAAATGGAGGTTTGTCCTAATTTGGGGGTTTCTCCAACCACAATTTCAAAGAGCAGAGCCCCTAAGCTGTAAACATCTCCAGCTGGAGTGAACTTTACATTTTTCTGTAGAAAATCAGGAGGGGTATAGCCTTCAGACTCAAAGAGTAAGGGTTCTTTATCAGAGATATGGTAGAGCGTTCCGAAATCTATCAGTTTCACTCGAGAGCTGATCCCATCGAGCATGACATTTTGAGGTTTGAGATCTCGGTAAATATAACCTTGCTGGTGGATGACTTCGAGGGCATCGGCAATTTCACGACCTAAATAAATCAACAGTCCATCTTCTACGACACCACTGTTTTGCTTTTTGTAATCTTCCACTGCTTTGGTGAGTTCTTTTCCGTTGATAAACTCCATGACCAGGTAGAAAGATTTGTTGCGTTCAAAATATTCAAACCCTCGAGGAAAAGCAGGGTGTTTGATTTTTCTGAGAAATTTAGCTTCGCGTTTAAAAGCCTTGAGGAGCTGTGTTTTGAATTGATCGTAAGACGCTTGATCTAGCATTTGCTTGATCAGCACGGGTTTTTCATTGTCTTTTCTTTGGGCTCTGAAAGTAGCCCCAAAGCCACTGCGAGCAATCGCTTCTTCAATCAAATAAGAATATTTAGCTTTTAATCGTTCACCGGGAGCCAGGAGTCCTTGACCGGCATCTTTGACAGAATCAAAAGAGGTTTGTCTGAGTTTCCGTGCAACTTGCACTTGGCTGAGTGATTCCCCACAGGATTCACAAAAGAGGGAGCCCGCCACGTTGGTAGTTTGACAGGACGGACACTTTTGCACAGAACCAACCCCTCTTTCACAGCCCCGAAAAAATCAGCTCTAAACTAAGAGACGCGTTTTCTTGGCTTCGTCCTTAATCGTCGCTAAGTTGTCTGAAACCGATTTACCTTGTTCCAGATCCTTAGAAAGTTGTCCTAACGCTTTGGTCACTTTAGCCTGACCTAAATTGCTAGCGATTTTGGTCGTGTTCTCAATCAACCGAGTCGCTTTAGCTTTATCTCCGCTATTGATGCTGGCTTGAATTTGTTCACCATTCAGGTGAACTTGAAGCATCTGGATCCCTCTAAATACGTCAGGGTCTACTTGTCCTAAATCAGCTTCACGGTCCGTTGTTTTCACTTTAATACTTGAAAGTTCTGAATCCTTACCGTCGGAACTAGCGATGAGATCGAACAATTTAATTTCGCTACCGATTTGACCGTCTCCTTGATGGCTCGTCTGGATGATAAAAGTGGTCATGTCTTTCGTCATGGAACCTGTCGCAATTTCGAAACTGTTTTTATTTCCGGAAATATCGTAGATCACAATTTCTGGAGCTACTTTAGCAATTCTCATCATTTTACAATTGATAGCTGAGAATTTGAGAGTCAGATTTCCAACAACAGAGGATTGAAGTTTCTGAACTTCTTCTTGGAGTCCTTGTTTGAATTTGGTCAGATCATTTGCGTGATAATAAGAACCACGGCCTAATTCAGAGAGCTTACTAATAAAACTGGAATCGTAGTCATCAGCAGAACCAATACCCACACCTGTGAGTGTGATGTGTTCATGTTTTCGAACGATCTCTTCATAGCGTTGGGATTCTTCGATGCGGTATCCTTGGTTATCGGTTGGGAATCCGTCAGTGAGCAAGATGATATGATTGACTCGTTTTACTTTGTCAGCACTGGAACGAGCATCAAAAGAGCCATAAGCCTGTTTGAGCCCTGCTTCCAAATTCGTCACGCCTGATGGTGACGCCAAATTGAGAATGGCATCTCGCATGACTTGTCGATTTTGAGAAAGTGAAGCAAGAGGAAAAAGTTCTTTGGATCCGGAATCAAAAAGTACCACTCCAACGCGGTCATCATCTTTAAGTGAGTCAATAATTTCAGCAACGGCTTGCTTGACCGTGGACCATTTATCGCCCCCCATGGAGCTTGAACCATCAATCAGAAACAAAACATTGGAAGGAATCCTTCCCAATCCGGAATCGGGGGTGAGTTCGACTAAGGTGGTTGTGCTGTAGTCGCCACTTATGGGTCTTAAATCTGAACCATTTTTAACTGTGATTTTCACGCTCTCTCCTTAAAAAAAACTCGAAGTCGCTCATGCTGCCGACGTGGTGCCGGTCAGTACAGCGTGTAAGCGTTTGCAAGCTGTATGCCTTGGGTGGACGACTCAAATCCTATGCGTAAATAGGGAGTACGGGTTGAAAGTGAATTGGGTGGGGTGCCCTTTTAGGGCGGCACGTGAGCCAGGTTCGGCACTTTTTAGGGACTCGTGAGAAGAGCTTCAATGGTAGCCGGTTTTTCTTCTTCGTGGAGGCGGCGGTACCAATAATAGTTTCTCAAAACCGATGCGACATACTCCCGAGTTTCTTTAAAGGGAATCAAATCAATGAACAAAACGGGATCGGTAGTAGCATAACGAGCGACCCAAAGATCGACTCGATTAGGGCCTGCATTATAACCTGCCAAAGCTAAATGGATGAAGCCATTCGATTTTTTAATGAGATCGGCTAAATAACGGGATCCTACCGAAATATTCGCTTCCGGATCAAAAATATTTTTGGTGCTGCTGAGGCGCCGATGGGTGCCAGGAGATATCTGCATGAGTCCTTTGGCTCGGGCTCGGGAAACTGCTTTAGGATTGAAGGCACTCTCCCTGCGGGCAATCGACATCAGAAGGTAGGGATCTAAACCCTGAGAGTGTTTCTCAAAAACAGGGAAGTACAATTTAGGAAAATAGCGTTCCATGATGGCTTTGTTGGTGAGCTGCGGATTGGCGTACAAAATATTCGTTAAGATTTTTAGCTGACCTAAAGTATTGCCGTGGGAGTGTTTAAAATCCGAGACATACAACATGAATTCAGGCTCGGCTCGTTCAGAATCAGAAATGATCCAGCTGAGCACTTTATCCGCAGATTGTTGGAACCCCTGATCATGCAGAATTTCGACTTGTTCAATGAGATTGTTCAGTTGAGGGGCTTGTTCAGACCGGCTTCTGGGTGCTGTTGCAGAGGTTTTTAAAATAGATCCCGGATCTTCTTTTACACCGTGAAGTGCCATGAGGGTATGAAATGAGAACGGATACTGTGTTTTAAGTTCATTGAGAGTTTCTTTGAAACGAGAACTTTGCCCGCTCTCTTGATAAATTCTTGATAACCAATAAAGAGCGCGAGACCGAAAGGCATCTTTGTCTTTAGCCGAAGTTTGGAAACAAGATTCGGCTCGAGATTTTTCTCCTCCCGCCCAATACATGAGTCCTGCACGAGTCATCAAAGTTTCAGAGTCACCTGGATTTTCAGAGGGACAAGCGCCGCCTTTTTCATAGAGCTGTCCTAAGAGGGAATAACTGACTTGACTGGGAAGCTGATCTTCCAGAAAAGCCGCCAAGGATACGGCGATGTTATTGGGGCACGCCGTTTCTGCAAGTGCTTTGGTTTTTAGCAGCTCAATATCGGTCGGTTTGACTCTGTTCAAACCACGAAGAGTTGCTACGACCGGTGAGAAGCGCAGTTCTATCCAGTTGGTTATCGAATCTTTTTTAATTTTGGGAGAGATACTTTTGGAGGTGGTTTTTCTTTTGGGCAGATCCTGTTGGATTAAGCGTCGTGCCTCCAATTGGAAGAAGTTCAAAACAGAAAAACAAAAAGGACTGTGTTGAAGATTGTCTTGGCAACCTTGGTGGTACTGTTGTGCACTTTCCTGGGAAAGATGGCCTTTCAGCCACTGATCGAATTGATAGGCAGCTTCGTAATCTCCGGCAGCAACGGGGCGTTGTGAAAGGCAGGGGCTACCGATTCCACAGAAGGGTTTGGGCGTTGACTGATACAAGCTGAGATCAGCGCTAAAGAGACTCCCAACAGGAGTGCCAGACTCAAATATCGATTTTTATGAATAAACTCCATAAACCCCAAAAAGCCCCAAACCTTAATTATATCGGTCTTTTTCAAAAAAAAGAGACGTAAATCGGCGCCGAGAGAGCTCAAAAAAGGCGCTTTTGGGGACGGCAAATTTGGGGATTAGCCGAGAACTTCAGATGGCCCTCTTCTTGCTGTATACATTCCTGCGAGTTGCCGCAAGGGAACTTGAGGACGTTTAATGTTAGTCAGCGCGTTTTTGAACGCGAGAAGAGGGGATCATGAAGAAATCTTTATTTTTTGTAGCAGGGGTCCTGTTACTAGCCGCTTGTGGTAACGATAATAATAATTCGGCTCAGTTGCCTCAACAGCCAATCCAGCAACCCTATCAACAGCCTTATCAGCAGCCTTATCAACAACCACCGAATCAACAACAGCCTTATGGTCAGTACCCTTATGGGAATTATGGGCAGAATCCTTACGGGGGCTATGGCCAGTATCCTTATGGAAACAATGGTTATAATCGTCCATGGGGTGGATATGGGCAATATCCCTATGGCGGCGGTGGATACGGACAAAATCCGTATGGTGGCGGGTATGGACAGTATCCCTACGGCTGGCGCTAATCGCTAGAACCTGTTGGGAGATCCCTTGAATGAAGGGCGGTAGCTAGTTAGCTATCGCCCTTTAATTGTTTTTCGGCTTCATTCTTTTTAGCCGTCAAGGTTTCCAGTAAAGTTTGATGGTGTTTTTCTCTCTCGATCCAGTGAGCTTTTTGAGCGGCTAAGTCCCGCTTTCGGGTCTGAAGCATTGCCCAATCGGCTTTGAGTTTTCTTAAGAGTTCAGAAACTTCAGTGATCTTTTTTTGCGTGTCCTGATTCCATTTTTCGCGATCTGTTTTTTCCGTTTGAGCTAATTTTCTATTTGGAGCTTTAACCAACTGATTCAAGGCTTCTTGATTCTTGGTCTTCTCCTGCCGAGCTTTCTCTAGAAAATTTTCATACTGTTCTTTAAGTACTCCGTATTGAGTTTCTATTTTTTCCAAGGCTTCAATTTGTGAGGAGACCGTTCCGATATTTTTATTGGAATTACTGATGTTTGATTCCGTAGTTTCGATGCTCTTCAGTAGGATTTGCACATTCTCTTGCATTCTGCGTTTGCCAGAGGCACTCAACTGAGGAGAGGGAGCTGCCGCCGCTTCTTCTGCCCATAACCGTGGCATCCATCCCAATGCAATGAGGACTATGAAAGAAAGATTGAATAGTGTTTTCATACCTTGAGTTTACTCTGACAGGGGCGTTCGGTGTTAGCCCTCGGCGCAAGTCTTGAAATATTGGAGCATTTCCTGTGAAAGCCAGTCCTGGGGTCCAATCCATTTTCTCAGCACGCGTCCTTCTTTTTGGATGAGGAAGGTTTCAGGAAAGCGGGTAATTCCAAACTTGCGAGCGTATTGACCCTCCGGATCCAATAAAACTGGAAA
>RFNT01000238.1 GCA_009927045.1 bacterium
TGCCGGCTATGGTTACGGCTTCGGCTACGGCTGGGGCTGGGGACGTGGTTGGGGTGGCTGGTACTGGTAACAGTTAGCCTCTCATCACATCAAAAAATTAAGAAGGCACTTGTTGGGATGAAAATCCCTCAGGTGCCTTTTTTTTGGGTAAAAAAGCGGGGATGAAACGTATGAAAAAGCTGAGTTGGATTTTTTTAACGGTGGTAGGTCTTCAAGCGTTTTCGGCTGTGAAGTTAGTCGATGGCGATAAAATGCGGTCTTTCTACGGGGTGAATTCGCATGCGCTGGATCGATTATCGCAGGTCAAAGTGGCGATTATTGATAACGGCTTTACGGGCTACCAAGCAGGTTCCGGTCAATTGCCAGCTTCCGCTGTTTTAGTTGAAACTTACGATGCTGAACTCGTTAAAAAATACAATTTGGGAAATCCTGCTTATAACGAAAAAATGGCTCAAACGGAGCATGGTCTTCAAATGGCTGAAATTGCCTGGGCGCTCTCTGGCGGAAGAGAAGAGGGCCCTCAGTTCTATTTATTGAATGCTAACGGTATTACTAATTTTAGGCGCGCGGTCAGGTTCGCGATTGAAAACCGCGTGGACATTATTTTGTACAGTCAAAACCGAGAGTGCTGTGGAAACTTTGATGGTGGTGGATTCATCAACCAAATCGTGAACGAGGCCACTGCTGCGGGTATTTTGTGGGTGAACGCTGCTGGAAACTACGGTGGACGGGTATTTAATTCAAACGTTGTAATGGACGAAGAAGGGTTGGTTTATTTTGGGAACCGTTCTCGTTTGCGCTTAAAAAGCCACATCGACGAAAACCCAGCTCAAATCATTTTGAACTATACGGCTCCTTGGGACTCTGAAACTCAAGGAACTGATAAAGATCTCGATCTCTTTCTGTATGATCCTGAAGGTAATGTGGTGGCGAAATCTGAATTGAAGCAAGTTCCTGAAAAAGAAAAGTTGGGATCTAATGAAACGTTTTTAGCTCGCGAGCGAATCAATTATAAGTTTGCTAAAAAAGACGACTATTACACGTTGGAAGTGCGTGCGAAGGCCGGCGCTTTCACCGGTAATGATCGGTTGCGGATTGTTGTGCTGCCTCAGCGGGAGCCCATTCGCTTGGGAGATAAGGCAAAACCAGTCGATACTGTGGAGTTTGTAGATGCTACTCCTGGTTACGAACTCATGGTGCCAGCAGATAATCCTTCGGTGATCACGGTGGGGGACATCAACAGTTATTCGGCAACTGGTCCTACCATTGACGGGCGCGAAAAGCCTGAATTTTTAATGGAACGCTCGGAAGCGAGCTTTTCCAACGGAAGTATTTCTTCTGGGACTTCAAATGCAGCAGCTATTTTTTCTGGAATTTTAGCAGTGCTTAAATCCAATCGTCCTGGGCTCACGCGTCCTGACTTACTCGGCTTCATTAAAAATAAAGCTCGAGTGCCTGTGGGGCCCTCAAAAGAGAAGCTCAAAGTGGTGCCCACTTCTGATTTGCCAGAAAACTTCTCTAAAATTATTGGAGCTCTAGAGCGTGAACTGGGAGGCGCACCTGCGATGGCCGGCCAATATCCCAGTGGTCGCTTTGCTTACGGCTTGCCGATTTCTCCTTTAGATACCTTTAAGTTGCTCTGTGGAGAAATTCCAGCAGGACATGCGGCATTTCAGGAAGTAAAAGCAGATGCTGAGTTCTATGTTACCAACTTGAGTCGCTATCAAGATCCTGTCTGCTATGGTCGCGGGGAAGTCTTGTGCTGTATTCGAAATCCGAACGGGAATACCCCGCATTATCCGTGGGACTATTCTGCACGAGATGAACGCTACTACTTGCACTTGAAAAAAATCCGCAAAGTGAATGGTGGCGTGATGGATGGTGCTTACAATGAAATCCCTGCCAATTGTGTGTGGAGAACTCCTACGCCGCAGGAACTGCGTAGGTTGTGAGCCGTGCTTAACGGGATCGCAAATTAACTTGCGATGAGTAGTTGAGGAACATTTGATTTCTCTGGCTGAGATATTCTCTGTCTGCATTTTGCTTGAGAATCAAAAGTTGTTTATAAAGTTCTTCATTGTTTTTAACGACTAGATGATTCAAGCAAGTCGCTAATTTAGCAAGCGCTGGTCTTAGGTTGCCTCGAATTCTCGACTTCTGATTATAGGCTTGGGCGCAGTCCTCAGGGCGCGTAGCATTGGAGCCCGTACGTTGGCGACCGTAGAAATCTTTGTTTGATACAGGGTTACTCGTTCGAGTAACCCCTGTACCGACAGACGATGCGGTCTGTGTGACCTGATTCCCCGTTGTTCCGGACCCATAAGTTGAAGTTGTGCCTCTGCGAGGCCGATTAAATCCATATCCAGCTGCAGCCGCTAGGGGGCTTTTGTCGCTTCCGCTGTTATCCCCAGCTGCTTGAGTTTTCCAAGAAGCACCACTTTGTTGACCGCAAGCTCCTAGGAGTAAGGTTGTTGCTAAAAAAATTCCTAATTGAGATAAACAATTCCGTTTCATCATTAAACTCCTTACTTTTTCTTTTTCTTCTTTTGGGGCGCTATCTTCATGGGTGGTTTTGCCATTTCAGCCGGTTTAGAAGATTTACCCAATTGAGAAATGAGCTGTATCAAATGATTGTTTTCATTAACTAGGTGATTATACAAAGCAGATTGATAGCTTTGACCAGCAGTCGAGTACTGCTGAGCCATACCTTTGATCACTTCGTTATAGCAATCCACCAAAGCCATCCCTGCTTCTCTAAACAGAGGAGCAATACTCCAGCCCTCTTGTAAGTTAATTCCCACTTGATCAGAAACTTGAGTGTAACAGCTGTTCATCGCACCAAAATTGTCGGAGGTTTGACCGAGTTCCAATAAGCCTTCTTCTGAGTCGTATCCAAAGGCCTCAATGAGGTCTTCCTCGTTTTGCGGGGCTTCAGTGGTATTGAGTTCATTTTCTGTTAATCCACCCGCAAATAATTCAGGATCCTCCTCTTGTCGGGGAGTGACTGAATAAGGCTGGCGTCTAGCTCCACAAGCCGCATTAAAAAGGATGATGGCTAAGATCAGAGTGAGTGTAAAAAAATCACTGGTTTTGAGTCGAGATTTCAATGTTGTCATAACCCAGCTGCTTTCTCGTCAAATGTTGATCTCTCTTCAGAGCTTACTCTTGTTAATGTGCAACGGTCGGGCCATCCGTATTCCTGCGTATTCTAGACGTTAGATTTCTAACAAAGAGGTCAGGCTCTCAAGCACTGGACAAAAAATAAGGCGGGAACAAAAATATAAAATACATTAATTACAATAACTTAGCCCATCGTTTTGGGTGCGTGCATGGCTTTTATACAACTGATAAAATGAACGTCATGAAATCCCACCACTATCCCGCGCTCGATGGAGTTCGCGGGCTTGCTATTCTTTTAGTGATTTTTTTTCACTCAACACAAATCCCCCTGATTGGGATTTTAGATAAAGTGTGGCAGGTAGGGGCTTTTGCCGGTTGGGTGGGTGTAGATATTTTCTTCGTGCTCTCAGGATTTCTCATCACGGATATTTTGCTCAGAGAAAAAACTTCCGAAAACTATTTCCTCAATTTTTATGCAAAGCGGGTCTTGCGGATTTTTCCCCTTTACTACTTGTTTCTGTTCTTCATGTTTTTTGTTTTTCATCAACGTCCTGCCTTTGGGTTTACCTATTGGACTTTTCTTTCCAATATCTTGGTGAGCCGTTTAGGGTATTTTCCGGCCCCCATGCTCGATGCTACTTGGTCCTTGGCATTAGAAGAGCAGTTCTACTTGATTTGGCCCCTCGTGGTTTATTTTTGCGAAACAAGAAAAATGAGACTTGTTTGTATGGGGTTGTTTTTCACAGCGCTGTTTCTTCGCATCTTTTATTTTCTGAATGGTGCAAATCCTTTAACAAACTATGTATTACTTGCCACCCGTATGGACAGTCTCAGCGCGGGAGCCTTCTTAGCACTGACGCGAAGCTCTGGGAGCACAATACCTTGGAAACGGATCCTGGCTTTCACGGCAGTTCCAGCGGCTTGCGTGTTTCTGGTTGATGTGAGCCATTCAGCGCCGTGGATGCAAACTGTCGGCTTTTCTTTGAATGCAATCATGGCCATGAGTCTCTTGGGTATTCTTTTACAAGGCCCACCCGTGGGAATCAGTAAGGTTTTTGAAAGCCTTCCGTTGCGGGTTTTGGGAAAGTACAGCTATGGGATGTATTTATTGCATGTTCCGGTCATTCACTGGGTGTTCCAAGCAGCAGAACCGTTTTGGAAGAGCGCTGGATCCAGGCTGGGCATGGGATTTCCGATCCAAATTCTATTTCAGTCGGTAGCCATACTCACTACCTTGCTTCTTGCTTTCGTCCTGTATCATGTTTACGAAAAGCATTTTCTTAAACTCAAAAAATATTTTTTGAATGCCGGGCCCACCACTGCTACTCTTTGCTCTCAAACTTAATCGAAAGGTTTCAAACCATGATTCGACTTCTCATTGCCTTAACTTTCGTATCCACACTTTCTTTTGCTGAACAAGGACTTTCACAAAAAGACGCTCAGTTCCTGCAGATGATGCAACAAAAAGCTGAGGCGGATCAACGAGAGGCTGAATATCAAAACCCTAAGAAGCCTAAACTTTCAAAAGATCGTGCGGTATTAGGGAGTCTTTCTGCACCAGTTGTGATTGTTGCTTATTCAGACTTTCAATGTCCGTATTGTTCCCGAGGAGCGAACACCATCGAAGAGGTTCGTAAAAAATATGGGAACAAAGTAGCTTTTATGTTCAAACACCTTCCGTTGCCCTTTCATTCCATGGCTCAACCTGCTGCAGAATATTTTGAAGCGATTGCGATCCAAGATCCCAAAAAAGCCTATCGATTTCACGATGAAGTTTTTAAAAATCAGGCCCAACTGCAATCAGGAGGCGAAGGGTTTTTGAGCGAAATTGCAAAAAAAGTAGGGGCTGATTTGGCTCGTTTGAAAAAAGACATTAAAAGTCCCAAAGTTCAAAAACGCATTGAGGAAGATAAACAAGAAGCTCAATCCTTTCAAATTTCAGGAACTCCAGGATTTATAGTTGCCGGTATCTCTCTTAAAGGGGCTTACCCAATGGAAGCTTTTGAAGAGATCATTGACAGAAGATTGAAAAAATAAATAAAATCAATTACTTGTCACTTGGCGGCTAGCGGCTGCCAGTGACAAAAATTGCAGCCTAGACACGCCGCAATAAATTCGTATGATGGTCCCAATTCAGTTGGATTGAAATGGGGGAAATCATGCGAATACTCGCCCTAGTGTTACTTGGAGCTTCAACGTTCTTTGTTTCCGGCTGCGGAAACTTTTTTTCAGATCCCAGTGAGGATTTTGATCAGTATGGCACTCCAGCCAATGTTTCTCCTGGCGGTCGATTCAAAATGGACTGGGTGGAGCGGGGTTTTTCTGCGCGTGGGTTAACTCGTTGTCAGCTCAGTGCTTCTCAAAACGGACTGGGTGTCCTTGAAGTCGGCTTTCAAGACGCTGACAGTGATTCCGAAATGAACCTCACTTTGACTGGCTTCAATCCTCAAAGCAACCAGCACCAAATTGTTGGCTCAGGCCGTACGAGCGGGGGCAGCGTGGTTTTAAAAGCTGGGGGTGATCAGCGCCTGAATTTATTTCGAAATGTCAGTGCCAACGGCCGAGGCAGTTCCAGCCAATGCCAGATCAAGACTCGTGTCCAAGGCACCTACATAGAAGCTGCATTTCAATGTCAAAACTTGTATAACGATTACGGACAGCCGAGAAACGCGTCCGGAGAAGTGCGCTGTCTCACTGAACAATATACGTGGGATGAGTAATTTGAGTTGGATGAAAACATGGGTTGCTTTCTGGTTCTTGGCAACGGTTCAGGGTGTTGCTCTGGATTACGCTGACATGGAAGTGATTTTCCGAGCCTCTTCCGCTCCTAAGGCATCCCAGCTTGTGGGAACCTGGTTGGGACGTTGTGTTCACTATTCGGATCCCTACACGTTATGGCCAGCATTTTATCAAATGCGACCGCTTTCCTCCCCAGATAAAAAGCAGAGCTTGAGTCAATCTCATACTTGGTTCAATACACAAACCACTCAATATGATTCCTACACCCTGGAGCAACTCCAAAAAGATCCAGATTGCAAGAGTTGGTTAGAAAAAGAGCAATGGGATCCCATTCGCTATCAGGAGAGTTCCTGGGTGAATACCTATCAGTTTCCTCATTTGAAAATGCAGCGAGCAACTCGTCTCTACAAAGATGGATTGAGAGAACATATTATTTTGGCTTACTCCATTGCGAATCAACCGGGGGAATATCCCTCCAGCTATTGTTTTTTTAATGTGAAGCTCGATTAAAACGAAAAAGGTGTGAGGTATGAAAACGTTTCTGGTGATCTTAGCTTGTATCGTCACGATTCCCAGTTGGACCCAAGTCCATTCAGTGCGGTGGACCTATCAGGAAGATAGCCAATCCGAGCTTTCCCATATCATCCAGCTTGTAAATAAGAAAACAGGGTTAGAACTAAAAACAGAGGATTTTGTTCTGCAAGAAGATCGCCCTTTGGCCACAAGTCGATTTCAAATGTGGGGTCAAAAAGCAGGCAACTTTCCGATTCAGGGGCAATCGATTCGCATTTGGACTCGACTCTCCAACAATCAGCTCATTCAAATGGAAGCTCGAGTGAGTGATACCCCACCTCCGGACTCTGTTCGAAAATGGGGTGCTCACAGTTTGATTGCTTCGAATGAATTTCTAAAACTGGTAAGAAAAGCAGTGTCTCAATCAGGAGAGGATTCAGAAATTCGAGACTTGAATTGGAAAGACGAGTGGAGTGGCGGACAATTGGTAAGGACTGTTTCTGTTAAGGCGCGACGAGGAACACACCGTCTGGTAATTTCACATTCGAATCGAAAAGTGATCGAGAGTCGCTATGAACCCTTTCAGTTTGCAGATAGCCAGGCATTTGAAGTTCCGGCAATGGTGTATCCCATTTGGGAAGAGTATGAAAATGTCCCCGCAGATCTTTCCGGGCGTGTCAGAAAATCTTTGAAATATCTGAGCTCTCAAGTCAGGGAGCCAGGAGAAAATCCGTACCTGCCTCTGAAAAATGAAATGCGCTATTTAGAGAGCTTTTTCGACCCGATCAAGGGCCTCACTGAAGAAGGCAGAAAAGAAGGCTTTTGGGCCATGTCCTATGTGAAAGAGCAAGCTCGAAAAATATTTGAGCAACTTCCCATTAAAAGTAATGCGCTTACGAATGGAACGGTTTTAGAGGGCGCTTTCGCAACGGTCAATTATCATCCGTCTGTGGCAGGACTTAAGGGCCTGGGATTTGACTTGAAGCGCTCTGCTCAGTTTCGGCCGAATTGGGTGGTGCTGGATCCAGAAACGGAGATGATGGAGATGATTCCGGACTCTGGGTTTTTAGGACGCCCCTTACGTTCTGCTCAAGAGGCGATGGAACGAGTAGCGCGACGATTACCTGATCACTCTGTAGTGGAATATATTAACGATGGCTTTGATGAAGTGCAGGTGTATTGGGCCGTCACACAACTCTTTGATTCCCTGAGGCCCATGGGCTTTACAGATCCAGAGCTCTCTACGCGGCCTTTTCATGCTTATTTATATGATACCGATATCTCAATGAAAGATAATGCGTACTACACCGACGATACGATCAATTTCACAACCTACACCACTCAAACGCACAACATGGCTCGTGATAACACCACCATTTGGCATGAACTGGGACACGGTGTGATGGATCGCCTCATGGGAGACTATTTGAATTTAGCAGATACCGGAGGACTCAGCGAGGGCATTGCCGATTTCGTAGCAGACCTCGTGATGGTGGATGTAATGCAGGGAAAAGAGTTCACGGGTTCAGATAAATTGCGTATCCGCAACCGCACGGGCTTTTATCTCACGAATGAATCTCACGACGATGGCGAAGCTTATGGCGGAACCCTCCATGATGTTTTAAGTCTGGCCATGAAAAAAGAAGGTTTGAAAGGCCTTCGAAAAGTCACGGATCTCACTTTGGAGTCCATGCGATTAACTAGAAATCATCCTGGGCTAACTGCTACGGACTGGTTTTCTCACATGCTTTTTGCGGATGAGTTGGGAAATGCACCTTTGAGGCAACCCGGAGAGTTACGTGATGTGATCTTAAATGCACTTAAGGGAAGAAATTTCAACTTGGATGGAAAAGCAGTGGCTGATTTCAGTTTAAAAACCGAGGAGCAGGAAATTACTGCCACTAGTTTGGGATCCCGAGCCCGCCCGATACCCGTCAGATTAGCGGCTGAGGAAGTGCAGGAGTTCCCATTGAAAGTCGCTCTGAAAAGTTCTGATTCGTATGCTTTCAAGTATCCTGTAACGATTAAAGTGCAATTACAGAAAGGACCCATTCAAGGGGCTATTCGTTGGAAGAATGAAATTGCCGAACCTCACGAATACGTTCTGAAAAGCGAAGAGGATATCGCTTGGATTCCCCTTGCGGTCCACGGAACGTGTGACGAAGTCAATCGTCCAGATGGCAGTTGTGTCGACTACGCTTACGTCCAGATTTGGAATGCTGGGGAAAAAGAACAACCTCAAGCTAAGAAACGCTTCTATTTGCGAGTCGTTCCTCAGAAATAAGGCATAAGTTTTGCTCCTGCTTCTCATTAAGAAGGAGGAGCTGTTATGCCACTCACTGCAGAAAAAGAATTCAAAGAAATTGGAAAATCGGCTGGTTGCGCGGATCATGATCATGATTTAGTGCATGAGCTTGGAAAAAGATTAGACGGGATTTGGCGCTATGATCAATACCTTGCTAATTCAAAAGGACATCCAAAGCTGGAGAGTTTTTGGAGAAAAATCAAAGGGCAAGAAGAGAGCAATGTAGAAATGTTGAAAGAATTGATCTCGGATGAAGTCAAAAAAGGATGTTTTTAGTTGCATGCTCTGAATGTTTTCTGCAATGGGCATCCCGGAGAACTTCAATACCCAATAGCCCCAGAGGGGTTGGTGGTTTTTTGTCACGGGACTGGAAGTAGCCAAAATAGCCCGAGAAACTGTTGGATCGCTGACGCACTATATTCAAAGCACTACGCAAGCTTAAGAGTAAAATTTGAAGCGGATGACCCCCAACTTCTAGCCAAACAAATTCTTGAGGTCACTGCTTGGACTCGATCCCAGCCCTATCTAGCCCGGATCCCGCTTGTTCTTTTGGGATCGAGTACCGGGGCCGCGGGAGCTCTTTTAGCAGCAGCTCAATGGCCCCACCGATTCAAAGCTGTTATTTCAAGAGGCGGGCGTCCTGATCTGGTCAAGGAAACACTGAGCAAAATTCGCGCGCCAACGTTATTTATTGTGGGGCAACGGGATGAAGTCGTGCTTCGTTTGAATCGGGATGCGTTGGATCGACTCTGGTGTAAAAAAAAGTTGGTAATCGTTCCAGGGGCAAGCCACCTCTTTGAAGAGCCGGGAACGTTAGAAAAAGTGGTTGAAAGTTTGCTCCAATGGTTCGATGGAAATGTGAGGGCATCGCTGGTCCCATTTCCCAATCGAGAACTGGGAGGCGTTCAACTCGGCAAGCGAATCCGTGGAAAAAAGCTCCTAGATCCGATTGTGTTGGCGATACCAAGAGGCGGAGTGGTGACGGGTCTCGCCTTAGCTCAAGCACTGGAGGCCGACTTGGAAGTGATCATTGCTAGAAAACTCAGACATCCCGATAATCCGGAACTGGCGCTAGGAGCGCTTTGCGAGGGCAACCTACAAGTACTCACCGAA
The DNA here is from genome assembly GCA_009927045.1 of bacterium. GTDB lineage: Bacteria > Bdellovibrionota > FAC87 > UBA2466 > UBA2466 > RFNO01. Next base: position 9,791 of record RFNT01000238.1, read on the forward strand.
ACCGGGAAAACGTTTCAAGAGTCGCATCCCAAGATTTTTAGAGAGGAAGTTAAAAAACAATCCTACGAAATTGAAAAGCGAATCTCACTTTTTAGAAAATCGACTCAATTTCCAAAGGTGAGGGGACGTAGTGTTTTCGTCGTCGATGACGGGCTGGCAACTGGTTCCACCGTATTAGCAGTGCTTCAAGCCCTTCGAAAACAAACCCCCTTTGAAATCATTCTTGCTGTCCCTGTAGCTCCGCTGGAGACTCTTCGAGAAATGGAGCCCTGGTGTGATGAAATCGTTTGTTTGGCGACGCCCGAGCCCTTTTATGCGGTGGGACAGTTCTACAGCGATTTCAGACAAGTTGAAGATGAGCAAGTGGTCGAGAAACTCAAAAGCTTTTTCCAAACAAAAACACGCACAAAGCGCCCCAACTTGCCACTCGAAGCCAGTTAGAAATGAGCAGTTTGCGGTGCGCTTGGAGTTCAAATCCCTGTTCTAATTTGCGATGTTGAGGAACGCTGTAAAAGAATGTGATGAACCAGCCAGCTGCTAAAAGGCCCAAACAGATTCCGTTTCGAGACTTTTTAGGGTCAGCAGAAAAAATCCAAAAATTGAGGAGCATTTCTAAGAAAGGGTGGTTCCTAAAAGCCAAGTGGTTTGTATGACGTGCCTCCGATGGTATTCCGGAAAAGCAGAGGCAGAAACTTGTTGGAACAAAGGGTAGTGCACCCACTGTACAAAACAAATGGCTCCTAAATTAAAAGCCGCAAAGAAGAAGCGTAAGTTTTCAAAAGTGGTGAGAGTCACAGAAGAATTATTTCATGGTTACATGACAAATGGAATGAAAGAACTTATTCTTTCGCTCTATGCCTTTGAAAGAATTCAGCAGAGAAATTTTTATAGCTGTCGGGTGTTTATGTCTAACCCCCTATGTTTCCTCCCCGATTGCATTGATATTGGGGATCTCACTCGCGCTCACTTTAGGAAATCCGTTTCTTCAAAAAACTCAACGGCTCACTTCGACACTTCTTGCTATTGCGATTGTTGGTTTGGGATGCGGCATTGATTTGCATTTGGTGTTGCGAGCCGGCCTTGGAGGATTGGGATACACCTTAGTTGGGATTGGACTGACTTTTTTGGTGGGGTGGGGATTAGGAAAAGTTCTTAAAGTAGAACGGGATGCATCGTTATTGATCACGATGGGGACTGCGATTTGTGGGGGGAGTGCTATTGCTGCTGTCGCCTCTGCAATCAAACCAAAGAGCGAGGAAGTCACGGTTGCTCTAGCTACTATTTTTTGTCTCAATGCAGTGGGACTGCTTGTGTTTCCCATTTTGGGACATAATTTTCAATTGGATCAGACTCAATTTGGACTGTGGAGTGCTCTAGCCATCCATGACACAAGCTCTGTTGTAGGGGCCACGCTTCAGTATGGAGAGTCTGCCTACGAAGTGGGCACAACAGTGAAGCTCGCACGTGCTTTGTGGATAGTCCCTCTCACATTTCTCATTGCGGGATTTCGCTCGCAAGAAGTTCAATCGGGAAAAATTAAAAAACCTTGGTTCATTTTAGGATTCATCCTCGCGGCGTGTGCAGTCACTTATTTTCCAGTCCTGCAGGGAGTGGGGAAAAAAATCGCATTCGTAGGGGGACGATTGATGGTTCTCACTTTATTTCTGATTGGCTCCAATCTGAATCGGGCCACTCTTCAAGCCGTGGGGTTTCGGCCCCTTCTGATGGGCATCACGCTCTGGGTGCTTGTAGCTACGACTGTTTTAGCAGCCATTCTCACTGGATGGATTTCCTAAAGACGTAATAGCGCAACGCGCTACGATTAGTAAAAAGGCTTTAAAACCCACCGAATCGTGCTAGTTTCAGGTGTTTCCGGTGAGTTCTAAAGAGGGGGATTCATGAAAAACTATATTTTGGGCCATTGGGTGGATTCTTTGGGCAAAGAAACAGTCGATGTCATTAATCCCGCCACTGAAGCGGTCATTGCCAAGTGTCCACTCGGGACTGAAGAAGACGTGAACCGCGCAGTTCAAGCAGCCGCCGAAACCTTCAAGACCTGGCGAAAAGTTCCTGCCATCGACCGAGTTCAACATTTATTTAAGCTCAAGACCTTGCTTGAAGAACATTTCGATGAACTTGTTCAGTTATGTACTCAAGAACACGGCAAAACAATTGCCGAATCCAAAGGAGATGTGCGACGAGGCATTCAGATGGTTGAGACTGCCTGCGGAATTCCCACTTTGATGATGGGCCAAAGCTTTGAAGACATTGCAGCAGGGATTGATTGTCAGGCGATTCGCCAGCCGATGGGTGTTTTTGCCGCTATCACGCCTTTTAATTTTCCTGCCATGGTCCCGTTCTGGTTCTGGCCGTTCGCGGTCGCTGCTGGAAATACTTTTATTCTTAAACCCAGTGAGCGTGTTCCGCTCTCGCAAATAAAAATTTTCGAGTTGATTGAAAAAGCAGGTTTTCCACCAGGAGTTATGAACTTAGTACTCGGTGGAAAAACGGTGGTGAATGCTTTGTGTTCTCATCCCGAAGTCAAAGGAGTCTCTTTTGTAGGCTCTACTCCCGTTGCAAAACATGTTTATCAATTAGCATCGTCTCACGGAAAACGAGTTCAAGCCCTCGGGGGTGCCAAAAATTTCATGGTGGTTTTACCTGACGCCACGATTGATACGACAGTAAAAACCTGTTTGGAATCTATCGTAGGCTGCGCGGGACAACGGTGCCTTGCTGGTTCAGTGATCTTGGCAGTGGGAAAAGCCCATGACGAAGTTCGAGACCAAATCGTTCGGGCTGCGAGTGACATGATTGTAGGTGATGGTGCAGATCCTCGGACCCAAATGGGACCTATCATCTCCAAAGCTTCTGTCGAACGGATTAAAGGGCTCATCCAATCTGCAGTGGAGGAAGGAGCTCAGGTTTTATTGGATGGCCGTGAGTGGACTGGCAAAGGCTTTTTTCTTAAGCCCACCGTGATTGCCGGCATTAAACCGCATATGCGAATCGCCAAAGAAGAAGTGTTTGGACCAGTGGTTTGTTTGGCTGAAGTTAAAAGCCTTAACGAAGCGATTGCGTGGATCAACAGTTCGTCCTTCGCGAATACGGCCTCTTTATTTACGGGAAGCGGAGCAGCTGCCCGGCAATTCAGCTACGAGGCCGCTCCGGCCATGTTGGGGCTCAATATCGGAGTTCCGGCTCCTATGTCCTTTTTCTCATTTGGTGGTGCAAAAGATTCTTTTTTTGGAGACGTGAAAGCCCACGGCTCTGCTTCGATGATGTTTTACACCGATACCAAAGTGACTATCAGTCGTTGGAATAAAAATTCAAATATTTGGTGAGCGCATGGCAACACTCGTTATTAGAAATGGCACGATTGTAACTGCTACAGATACTTTTCAAGCAGACTTATTGGTTGAGAATGAAAAAGTGGTGGCTATTTCCAAAAATCTTTCGGCCCGAGCAGAGCGAGAAATCGATGCAACAGGATGCTATATTTTTCCCGGAGGCATTGATGCGCATACACACTTAGATTTGCCTTTTATGGGTACCTCTTCCAGTGATGATTTTGAGACTGGAACGTTAGCGGCCCTTCATGGTGGAACTACTACGATCATTGATTTCGCTTTTCAAACTGTGGGTAAAAGTTTGAAAGAGGGGTTGTACGAGTGGCATAAGAAAGCTGAAGGGAAGGCTGCTGCAGATTATGCTTTTCACGTCGCCGTAGTAGATTTCAACGAGAAGACCCGACAAGAAATCAAAGACCTGATTGAAAAAGAAGGTGTGACTTCTTTTAAAACATTCATGGCCTATAAAGGCGCTTTGATGATTGATGATCGTCAAATGATTGGACTCATGAATGAAGTTAAAAAATGGGGTGGAATTGTCACCGTTCATGCTGAAAATGGAGATCTGGCAGATTCTCTCATTCAAATCAATCGTGAGCGCGGCAACAAAGCTCCCCGTTTCCATGCCCTTTCGCGTCCCGAGATTGTAGAGAGTGAGGCCACCGGCAGAGCCATAGATATTGCGTTTGCCGGTCAACATCCCGTCTACATCGTTCATATGACCTGCGAGGGTGCCCTGAATCGAGTGAAAGAAGCGACTAAGAGAAATCAGAGAGTCCTTGTGGAGACTTGTATTCAATATCTTTTGTTAGACGATAGCGTTTACGAGCGACCCGGTTTTGAGGGCGCAAAATGGGTGATGAGCCCCCCGTTAAGAAAACCGAAGGATCAAGAAGCCTTATGGAACGGATTGGAGCAGGGGCTGGTTCACGTTGTTGCCACCGATCACTGTCCTTTCTGCATGAAACAAAAAGAAATGGGCAAAGACGATTTTTCAAAAATTCCAAATGGAGCTCCTGGAATTGAAAATCGCATGGAACTTCTCTATTCAGAAGGAGTTGAAAAAGGACGCATTTCAATCAACAAGTTTGTTGAAGTGAATTGTTCGAATCCCGCCAAAATATTTGGGCTTTATCCTCAAAAAGGAACTATTGCGGTTGGCTCCGATGCAGATCTGGTCATTTTAGATCCACGGGTGGAACACACGCTCACACGTGAAACTCAACACATGAACTGTGATTATTCCTCCTACGAGGGCTGGCGCGTGAAGGGAAAAGTAAAAACTGTGCTGTTACGTGGAACAGTTGCTATTGAAAACGGAAAAGCGCTGGTGGGCAAAGGATTTGGAAAATATTTAAAGAGAAAAAAATTTGAACACTTTTAAGTGAACTTAGGAGAATAATAAATGGCTAGAAAAGTAAAAGTCGGGCTGATTCAAATGGCTTCCAAAGCCCCTGCAGAGGCTTCTTGTGAAGAACATCGCAAGGCGATGTTAGAAGCGCATGCCAAGTACATCGATGAGGCTGGCAAAAAGGGCGTAAACATGTTGTGCATGCAGGAAGTTTTTACTGGACCTTACTTCTGTCCATCACAGGATTCTAAATGGTACGGTCTCACAGAAAAGATCCCCGATGGTCCAACGACCCAACTGATGCAGGAATATGCAAAGAAACATGGCATGGTGATTGTGGTGCCCATTTATGAAGAGCATATTACTGGGGTTTATTACAACACTGCTGCAGTGATCGATGCAGATGGAAAGTACTTAGGTAAATATCGCAAAAACCACATTCCTCAAGTGAAGGGATTTTGGGAGAAGTTCTTTTTTAAACCAGGCAATTTAGGCTATCCCGTTTTTAAAACCGCCTTCGGAAATGTGGGCGTCTACATTTGTTATGATCGCCACTTTCCTGATGGTGCGAGGTGCCTGGGTCTGAATGGTGCGGAGATTGTATTCAATCCTTCGGCAACAGTAGCAGGCCTATCTGAGTATTTATGGCAGTTGGAGCAACCCGCTCATGCTGTAGCTAATGGCTATTTTGTAGCTGCTATCAATCGTGTGGGAAAAGAGGGTCCTTGGAACATTGGAGAGTTCTATGGTCAGTCCTATGTCGTAAGCCCTCGAGGACAGATTCTCGCTAAGGCCTCTAGAGACAAAGATGAACTGCTCATCACTGAAATTGATTTAGATGAAGTGAAAGAAGTTCGGGATCTGTGGCAGTTCTTTAGAGATCGCAGACCGGAAACCTACGGCCCTCTGACGGAGCTTTAATTATGGCAATGACCACTGAGGAAATTTTACAGTTTCGAAAAAAACATTTCTTGGCGACTTCGGTTCACTACTATCAAAAGCCGCTTCAATTAGTGAAGGCCAAGGGCGAATATGTGTATGATGAAGCGGGTAGAGAATATCTAGACTGTATTGGTGGTATTGTCTGTATCAGTGCAGGTCACAATCACCCTAAAATAAAAAAAGAGCTGATCAAGATGTTGCAGGAAGATGAAATCCAGCACACATCACTTTTGTATCTCAATCAACATCCCGTTGAACTAGCTGAGGAAATGCTGAAAGAAGCTCCTGAAGGGATCGACCGTGTGTTCTTCACGAACTCAGGGAGCGAAGCCAATGAATTAGCGTTTATGGCAGCCCGCCAGGCAACCGGTGAGACCATCATTATCAACCTGCGACACAGCTATCATGGGGGAACTTCTGCTGCCTTAGCTCAGTGTGGTCACGGGACTTGGAAGTTTCGAGGACAGCCGGCTGCACTCAATGTATCAGCCATGGAGCCCTATTGTTATCGGTGTCCTTTTGGAAAGAAACCCGATAGCTGTTCTTTGGAATGTGCAAAGAATGTAGAGACAACTATTCAAACCAGCACACATGGAAAAATAGCCGCTTTCATTGCGGAGCCCGTTATGGGAGTGGGTGGGTTTATCGCGCCGCCCAAGGAATATTTTGAGGAGGTCATCAAGATTGTTCACCGATACGGAGGAAAGTACATCAGCGATGAAGTGCAAACGGGGGCGGGGCGCACAGGTGAATCTTTCTTGTACACTAAGGCTCTTGGGATCAAAGCAGATATGGTGACGATGGCAAAAGGACTTGGGAATGGAGCTGCTATCGGTGCCACGATGATGAAAACAGAAACATCCGATACCATGGCTGGAAAGTTGTTTTTCAATACGTTTGGCAGTGACCCGTATCAAACGATGCAAGCCAAGCTGACCATTCAAATCATCCGAGAAGAGAAAATGATGGAGAATGCAAAGCGTATGGGAAACTATTTGCAGGATGGGTTCAGAAATCTCATGAAAACGCACTCTGTGATTGGAGAAGTTCGTGGACGTGGGTTACTCATGGGCTTTGAGCTGGTAAAAAACCGAGAAACTAAAGAGTATGCTACTGCGGAAACGGCGCTACTGATGGAAAAATGTCGAGAAAAAGGGCTCCTGGTCGGAAAAGGGGGGCTTTTTGGAAACGTGATTCGTATCGCTCCACCGCTCAGTATTCATCAAAAACAATGTGATCAGGTATTAAAAGTGATCGATGAGTGTCTCACTGAAATGAAACAGGCAGGGCAAGTATGAGTCAGCGCCTACACACTGAGTTTCTAGGTGTAGAAGTGGAGAACCCTTGGTGTGTGGCTTCTGCGCCGCCCGCGGCTACTGGAAAACTCATGGCAGATGCATTTGATGCGGGTTGGGGAGCGGCCATCATGAAGACAGTGGGTCCTGTAGAGGAACCTATCATTAATGTAGCTCCGCGAATTCAGACGATGAAAAAATGGAATCGTGAGATTGCCATGCAAAACATCGAGCTGATCACGGATAGACGACTTTCGGTTTGGCTCGATGAATTGAAAACACTTCGCAAGCGGTATCCCCAAAAAATGATCATTGGCTCAATCATGGCCCCTGGGCATGATATGGATGCTTGGGCTCAGTTGATAGAAGCAATGAACGGTGTGGGATGTGATGCTGTGGAGCTCAACTTAGGCTGTCCCCACGGGATGCCTGAAAGAGATATGGGAGCAGTGTGCTCTCAAGATGCGGAAATTGTGTATAACATTGTTAGCACTGCAAAAGGTGCCTCCAAGGTTCCTATTCTTACTAAACTCACCCCGAACGTAACGAATATAAAAATGATGGCTCAGGCAGCAAAGCGTGGGGGAACCGATGCAATTACTGTTATTAATACGGTAAACGGAATTATTGGGGTGGACATTTATAAACGCAAACCCCATCTCTCGGTGAACGGATACACCGCCATTGGTGGAATTTCTGGAAATGCAGTAAAGCCCATGGGACTCAAGTGTGTTGCTGAGTGTAAACAAGCCACGGGACTTCCCATCTCTGCAACAGGGGGTATTACTACTTGGTCGGATGGTGTGGAGTACCTCTTAATGGGTGCAGGTCAGCTTCAAGTGTGCACTGAGATTATGATCCGGGGCTTTAAAATTGTTGCCGGATTGAACAAAGGTTTGGAATCTTATCTGGATCAAATGGGCTATCAGACCATCGATCAAGCCAAAGGGGAGTTATACAAAAACGTCACGACCTTTGAGTACTTATTGGAGCATTCCTCAAGCGAAAAAGTACAAGTCAATGAAGAGACCTGCACAGGGTGTAATTTATGTGTAGTCGCCTGTCATGATGCGGGCTACGACGCCTTGAAGCTCAAAGAGATTCCTGATTTAAAGAGAACCCAGGGCACAAGAAAAGTAGCAGAGGTTATTTCGATCAATGTACGGGGTGTAATTTGTGCGTCGCCGTGTGTCCAGTTCCTGCATGTATGAATCTCTACGATTCAAACAAACCATTTCCTTATCAA
>RFNT01000133.1 GCA_009927045.1 bacterium
GCTCCACTCGAGCTATGCCGAAAATACTTTGCGGTAAGTTTCAACGGTAAGTTCTGCTGTTTTATCCCAGGAAAAGCGTTTTATATTTTCATATCCGAGAACTCTCAACTGGTTTTGGCGTTGAGGCTCTAGCAACTCGGTGACTTTTCTTGCAATATCATTGGGATCTTTCGGGTCAAAGTAGTAGGCCGCATCGCCCGCTACTTCCGGAATAGAACCAGCTCCAAGTGAAGTTGCCACGGGAGTTCCACAGGCCATAGCTTCGACCAGTGGAAAACCGAAGCCTTCGTAGAGCGACGGATAAACTAACATTTGAGCATGTTGATAAAGGGAACGAAGCTCCAAATTACTGGGCTGCTTAACTAAATGAATGCTTTGTCTTAGACCCAGCGTCTTCATCAGAGTTTCTTCTTCCTCATTCCAGGGTTCCCCAGCACACACCAGAACCAACTCCTTCCTCAATGAGCCCAGAGCAAAAGCATGGAGGAGATTCTTAAAGTTACGATGGTGCATCCTTCCTCCGACTTGCAACAAGTAGGGTTTGTTTAAACCCGGGTAGCGAGGGCTCTTTTCAGAGAAGAAATTTGAGTTTACACCCAAGTGAATGGTATCGATATGGTCAGCGGGAACATCGTAGATTTCAATGATATCTTTTGTTGTGGAGTGAGAAATAGAGATCACCCGATCTGCTTCGGTCAAAGCCTTTTTTTTGGCATTAGCAAGACTTTTAAAAGCATCCGGAGAAATCATAGTAGACCCTAGGCGTTCAGAGACGGTGTCTAAAGCCATAGAGATTACAAGAGCATCTGACTTCGGAGGAAGGGTGTAGAAAAAGCTGTGAAAAATAGTATTTTTTTGCGCAAATAAAAGATTCTTTTTTCGATGGCTCTCCAAACGGGATTTTATTTTAGATAAAGCTGATCTCAATTTGCCTTGAGGTAGCCAAGATCCTCCGGGCAGCAGGGGAGTATAGGCAGGCTGCGCTGGAAACCAACTTTTTGGCAATTGGTAGTAGGGAGAAGGAAGGAGTTCCAACGAAAGCTCAGAGTGCAGTCGGAGTCTGGGAATTAAC
>RFNT01000007.1 GCA_009927045.1 bacterium
GGGATAAATTCCTTTTTCAGAGATCGCACGACTCAAGTTGGTGGTCGCATCCAGGTGGGTGAAAGCCGTTGCAGGTGCAGGATCGGTATAGTCATCCGCAGGAACGTAAATCGCTTGCACGGATGTGATCGAGCCCTTCTTGGTTGAAGTGATTCGCTCTTGAAGAGCGCCCATCTCCGTCGCTAGTGTGGGCTGATATCCCACAGCAGAGGGAATCCGGCCCAACAATGCGGACACTTCCGAGCCCGCTTGGGTGAATCGGAAAATGTTATCAACGAACAACAACACGTCTTGGCCTTCTTCATCACGGAAATACTCGGCCGCTGTCAAAGCAGAAAGAGCTACCCGCAATCGCGCTCCGGGAGGCTCATTCATCTGGCCGTAAACCAGACAGGTTTTATTGATCACGCCAGATTCTTTCATTTCCATCCACAAATCGTTTCCTTCACGAGTTCGCTCTCCGACCCCACCAAACACAGAGAGACCCCCGTGCTGTTGGGCGATATTATTAATGAGCTCCATGATCAAAACGGTTTTGCCCACACCGGCACCACCAAACAAACCAATTTTTCCGCCCTTGGCGTAGGGAGCTAATAAGTCCACGACCTTAATACCCGTCACGAGCATTTCTACTTTGGTGCTTTGATCTTCAAATTTAGGTGCCGGGCGGTGGATGGGATAAAATTTCTTCGCTTGAATCGGCCCTGCTTCGTCTACTGGCTCGCCAATCACATTCAAAATACGTCCTAAAGATTCTCGTCCCACAGGAATTGTGATGGGGCTGCCAGTATCCCGCACTTTCATGCCACGAACTAAACCATCCGTAGAGTCCATAGCAATACACCGGGCTACGCCGTCACCCAAATGACTGGCTACTTCAAGCGTCAGGTTTTCCTTCTGGCTATCAATCGAAGGATTAGTGAGCTTAAGCGCATTGTAAATTTTGGGGAGCTTTCCAGTGGGAAACCGCACATCCACTGCTGGTCCCACTACCTGAGTAATTTCTCCGTATGATTCCATGGTCACTCCTTTAACTCCTTATTTCATCGCCTCGACACCACCAACAATCTCCATGAGTTCTTTGGTGATCTTTTCCTGTCGAGCTTTGTTATATTCCAAGGTTAAACTTCCAATCATGTCGGTGGCGTTCGTCGTTGCATTTTCCATGGCCGACATTCTAGCTCCGTGTTCACTTGCCACGGATTCCAGTACGCACCGGAACAGTTGCATTCGAAAATGTTTCGGCACGATTTCTTCCAGCAACGCATCCTTTCCGGGTTCAAAAATGGTGTTGGTCATGCCCGCTATCTCGTTGCTAGCCCAAACGCCTGCAACGCCATCGGGCACCTCAGTGGAAATCGGAATCATTCGCTCAGTAGTGACCCGTTGTGAAATGGCTGACTTGAATTCGTTATAAATAATATAAATCGCATCCAGCTCTTCCTTTTTAAAAGCTTCTAACAACTCATCAGCGATTAGGGAGACTCGAGGGAAGGTCGCTCTGCCTAACAAACCTTCATGATGCGTACCCACAGGATGCTTCTTTTTGAAGAAGTCGTAGGCTTTCTTGCCAATCACATCCAAAATCACTTCCACATTTTCTTGTTTTTTTTGTTTTATGAATCGTTGCGCTTCTTTGAAAATGTTAGCATTGAAGGAGCCGCACAATCCGCGATCCCCTGCCAACACAATGAGCCGTACCTTTTTCTCGGTGCGCTCCACCAATAATGGGTGCACAACTCCTTCTTGTTTGAACAGGCCCAGCAAAATGGAGTAAATGCGGTAAGCGTAGGGGCGAGAGGACAGAATGGCATCTTGGGCACGACGAAGTTTGGCAGCTGCCACCATTTTCATCGCACGCGTGATCTGTCTC
>RFNT01000144.1 GCA_009927045.1 bacterium
CCAGCATCGCTCGCAAGTGCTTGGCTGCAATTTCCATTTCATGGGGATCTTCCCGCTTAACATTTGCGAAGACAGCATTCAGCCCCAAATTGAAACCAGTGTCAGAACTCGGAAAGAGTAAGGGGATCCCTTGGAGCGTCCAAGGGTCGCCAAGAAAGACAAAGCCCTTCCGGCTCACGATCTTATCTATTCTCTGGGCTACTTCCTGACCAAAGTCCTCAAAGTCTTTTCCGACTCGACTTTTTTTTCTTCGTGCTTTCTGTCGGGGTGTTAAATCGAAAAAATCGGGCTCTTGCAAGTCCCTGTGATTCGAACGAATTTCAGGCGGATCGGGAGCCACTGCAAAAGCGGAGAGCGAAAGGAGCAGCCACACCACTCCAAGAGCGTGTGATTTTTTTTTCATCAAAAATGAATCCCTATCCCGGTTCCAATGAAGGGGCCGGAGACATCCAAGCTAGCACCCGATGCAACAAAAGATTCGCTACCGCTTTGTAAAACCCCCAAGTCAAATAGGCGGTATCCACCTTCCAAAACCCACGAAAGCCATTGCTGAACCTTCAGGATCGATTGGAATCGTACTTCATAAACCAAACGCGTGGAAACACGAGTGAAAGTCTGCGAAGTAATTCCTTCGCGCACCACTTTGAGCGTTAAAGGATAAACAATAGCCGCTACCAACCGATACCGCATTCTAGGATTCCCAAACTGAAACCCAAATTCAGGGCCCATTTGATGCAAAGTCAAAGTGTCGCTGCGAGTTTCTACTCCCAGTTCATACCGTTGGCGCGCAAGCCAGGTGCTGGCTCGTAGCCCCACAGTGATTCCTTTCCACACCTCATAAGAAAATCCGGCCTGTAAAAGATAGGGGTTCGTCATTTTCTGGGAGAAAACAGCGCTCGGAATGGATCCTGCTTGAGAATTCGTGAATTGGTATTGCCCTCCCAACTCCAATAAAATTCCAGAATCATGTAACTGAGTGAGTTTGGCGGCATAGCTCGGCGTATTCACTCCAAACCCCAGTAAAACCAATAGTGCAATTCGATGTATCATCAGGTATCCCTTTAAAATATTACCACTTTTAGAAGGAAGGTGCGGCGCGCTATTTTAAGGAATCTGGTCCAAGCTTACCGATAAACACGGCCAGTTTTTAGCTTCTTGAAAGGTAAATTTTCCCCTCTGACTGTCCAGCACTTCAAATCCAACCCGTTTCATTTCTCGTTGAAATTGGACGGCTCGTTGCCCAAGCACACTCACTTCTTCTCGGTTCACCAAATCCACCCAAACAGTGCCCCCCGTACAGTACGGTGCTCGAGGAATATAGCAGGATTTCATGACCAACCCTTCGCCGGTGATCTGAAATGTTTTCTGAACTTGAATCAAAGCTTCTGCTGCTTTCGGTTGCAAAAGACACCGGGACTTCACTTGAATACTAAAATCAGTTTTTTTGAGATCGGTAAGAATGCCCGCATCGGAGGGATTCAACAAACCCCAGGATGGACTCACAAAACAGATTCCTAGGAAACTGCACAGACTCTTAAACATCAGAGGGCTTTACAATCCAGGATTGAATTTTCATTTGTGACCATTTCTTAAACCGATCGATATAGGCATAAGCTGCAGGAACGACCACTAAGCTTAAAAAAGTGCTCGAAATCAGCCCTCCGATAATCGCTACCCCCATGTTTGTACGCTGCCGAGAAGCTTCATTGAGTCCGATGGCGACTGGAAGCATTCCGGCGATGAGAGCAAAAGTGGTCATGAGAATGGGACGAAGCCTCAGTTTACCTGCCTGAATAATGGCTTGTTCTCGTGGAACCCCTTCTTCCATCAATTGCTGAGTGCAGTCCACGAGTAGAATGGAGTTCTTACTGGCAACTCCCAAGAGAAGAATACATCCAATCATGGAATTGATATCCAACGCTTGGCCGGACATAAACAAAGCATAGAAAGCACCGCAAGCCGCCAACGGTAAGACCAACATGATCGTGAAAGGGGTAACGAATGATTCGTACAAACTGGCTAATACTAAATAAATAAAAATAACTGACAGGATCACAGCGGTCACCACGCTGGAAACTAGCTCTTGGAAATTTTCGGCTTGTCCCACAAATGCATATCGAACCCCAGGGGGCAACTGAATCTCAGATTCAAACATCTTTCGAATATCACTCATCACCCCACCCATTCCAACGCCTCCTGGCGTGAGATCCGCCATGATCTGCACATAACGGCCTCGGTCCTGTCGACTGATGGTAGAAGGACCCGTGGTTTCTACAGGATCCGCAACTCGGGACAACTTCACCAAACGAAAATTCATATTGGGCACGAAAGTTTCGTTAAAATACTGTTTCAGATCGCGTTGATCGTCTTGCAACCTGACTCGAACGTCATACTCTCGGCCCCTCTCGCGGAACACCGCCGGCACACTGCCTTCAATCAGCGTTCTGAGTTCAGCTCCGACCATAGTGCTCGAAACTCCAAAACGCTCTGCTCTTCCTTTATCAACTGCAACCTGAAATTCCGGCTTGCCGGGTCGGAAATTAATATCGGGATCTTTTAATCCTGGGTGCGCTTTCAGTTTAGCTAACAGTTGATTCCCAACTTCCACAATTTGGTTCAGGTCGTTTCCGATGATGTTCACGTTGAAGGGGCGCATTCCAATTCCGACCATATCCACATCTTTCACCGTGGGGTTCGCCTCTTCGTAGGGCTTTAATTGTTCTCGAATCACATCTTTGAACTGTGAAGTATTTACTTTACGTTGTTTCACGGGAACCAGTTCGATAAAGAAATTGGCCAAATTAGCTTCTCCCTGATCATTCCCCACCGTGAGCGTCGTTGTTTTCACTTCTGGATTTGCATGAATCACTTTTTCAACTTTCAATGCGAGCTCGGTCATCGTCTGCAAACTCGTTCCTGGGGGCATGTCCAGCCCAACTGAAAACTCGCCCATATCTTGGGCTCCCAGAAATGTCTTGGGAACTTTGGCTGCGGCTAACAAACTCAGCACAAAGATTAATGTAGCGCCCATGAGCACTTGGCGGGGCTTTTTCAGCGTAAAGATCAAAATCTTTTCGTAACGGTTTTCTAACCCATCTTGGAAGCGATTGAAGGCTTGGAGGGCTTTCCCAACGGTCCCTCCCCAAACTCCGGTCGTCTTAATCCCATGGCTTTTGCCCGCAAAGTAAGCAGAAAGCATGGGAGCCACCGTGAGCGCATCGGCCAAAGAAATAGCCATTGCAAAGCAAATCGTGAGTCCAAACTGTTTAAAAAATTGACCTACAACGCCTGATAAAAAAGCGATGGGTCCAAATACTGCGATCACAGCTAATGTGGTCCCAATCACGGCCAACATCACTTCTTTGGTTCCCTGAGAAGCTGCTTTGATAGGATCTTCACCCCGCTCAATGTGCCGAAAAATATTTTCCCGGACCACAATAGCATCATCGATCAAAAGCCCAACCGAAAGGGAGAGTGCCAGTAACGTCATGACGTTGATGGAAAACCCCGCTAGAGACATCAAAATAAAAGCTCCTAAAAGCGAATTCGGCAAAGCAAGTCCGGTAATGAGGGTGCTTCGTCCACTCCCTAAAAAGAAAAACACGACAATGACAGTCAGAATGATGCCAAAGAAGATCGATTCAGTGACGTCATCTACATTAGCCGAATCGGCTTACTGCCATCCTGGACGACTTGGAGCGTGGCTTTTTCTCCACGCCCAGTGAACTCCGATTGAATCTCAGCAACTTTTTTTTTCACTTGTTCTACTACTCGAATAGTGTTTGCTCCCGATTGACGGTAAACGTTAAGGAATAAAGCTGGCTGTCCATTCAGGTACGAGCGCGTTCTTTCGTCTTCTAATTCATCTTTCACAACCCCTAATTGTCCCACACGCACGGGAACATCATTCCCAATAAAACTCACTACGGTCGCCGCAATGTCATCAATCGTGCGAAACTCGCCCAGTGTTCGGTAAACAATGTCTTTAGAGGTTTCAGTGACTTTTCCTGCAGGAATATTCATTCCAGTTGATTTGATAGCTTGGACCACCTGAGAAGCTGAAATTTCAAACTCCTGAAGTTTTTTACGATTGAGCTCAACTCGAATTTCACGTTTACGCCCCCCGGAGATCCCAACGAGTCCCACTTGATTGATTTGTTCCAATCGGGGTCGAATTTCCTCACTTGCTACATCGTAGAGCTTGGCGGGAGCTAGCTCAGCACTAAGCGAAATCACTAAAATCGGCTGATCCGCCGGGTCGATCCGCCGAATAGTAGGTTCTTTTGCTTCAGTGGGTAACTTTCTTTTTGCTGAGGAAACGCGATCTCGAATCTGCTGTTCAGCGTATTTCACATCGGTTTCAAGGTTGAATTCAGCAACAACCACACTGACACCTTCAGAATTTCTAGAGCTCAATCGTTTAATGCCAGAAACAGTGCTGATTTCTTCTTCAAATACTTTGGAAACCAGAGTTTCCACCTCTGAGGGGCCCGCCCCCGGATATATCGTCGTAACAGTAACAACGGGAAAAGTGACATCCGGAAATAAGTCCACCCCTAACTTCTTCATGGATAAAAATCCCAGCACCATGCTTGCCAACACACAGCAGGAAATAAAAATGGGGCGCTTAATAGAGAGATCGGCAATATTCATGGTGCGTCCTCAAACAATTTGAGTTGAGTGTGAAGTGAAAGTACTTCACCTTGGGTTTTTAACCGCAGAAGTTCAGCAGAAGCGAAATCTTGTTCGAACAGAATCACTTGATATGTAACACTTCGCCCCACTTTCAAACGCTCACGTTCCCGAGCTAATTTCTTTTCTTGGACGTCTTCAATATTGAAACACAACTCTAAACGAGCTTTTGCTTCCTGAAACCGCTTCATCAGATCTCGGTATTCACGCTCCTCCTCGAAAGCCTTTCGTTTGTACTGAAGTTCAGCCGATTTAATTTCTGCTTGATAAGCTCGCCGATTGTCCAACACTTGGCCGATGTCCAAAGCAGTTTGAAACTTCAACCCCACCGTAAATGTGGGAAATCGAGTGGTAAATGAATCTGAAATAGACTGCCCCCATTCACCCGTTCGTCCATTAGTCGCTAATGAGCCAAACACATCGAGCGTCGGCGTATTTCTTTCCTTGCCCAATTCCGCATTGGCCTCCGCTACTTTGGTCATTTCTTGAGCAGCCTTCACGTCGAGGCGCATGCCTTTTCTCTCCGGCAGTTTCAAATTCTCGGTGGTTTCCTTGTTCAGACTCGGAAGGCTTTCCACGACTTTTTCTTCAGGCAGTCCTCGTAGGCTGTTGAATGTGTTGCTTGCGCTTCTCTCCTCATTTACAGCACTTTGATACTCGAGCGTTCGGACTTGAAAGTTTGCTTCGGACTGTAAGAGATCCGATTTGTCTCCCAACCCTGATTGAGCTCGCTTGCGATTCCACTCTTTTAATCGTTGGGCACGGTCCAAGCTGTCTTTCTGAACCTGAACCATTTGGCGGGTGATCGCCAGTCGCCAAAAAGCCCCCTCTGCTTCCGCCAGAGCCGCTTTGAGCTTGAAACTATCCGCATACCCTTGAGCCAAGGTTCCCGATTCCATCACTTGAAGATTGCTTCGTGTTTCAGACCCAAATCCATTTTTTAATAGAGACTGGCTCAATTCCAGAACAGGTTTAGCTTCATAAAAGTTGGCAGGATTCAAAAAGACAGGATTCGCTCCTTCAATTCGCGTGTAAGTCCATTGATAATAGAGCTTTCCAGCCAAACCGAAGGGAGTCTGTTGAGAAAAACCGAAATTATAGGTATCGACCAAGGTCCGTGTTCCCTGGAAAACCGGTGCCGCTGTGGGTTTGGCATCGCTATAAAAAGAAACATTTCCGAAAAAATTAGGCCTAATGAGGAGCCGAGCTTCCTCTTTACGCGCCAAAATCGCCTGACTTGCAGCACTCAGAGCAAGGACGTTTTCGTTTCCTTTTTTGACTTGCTCCAAATAGGTTTCAAGCGATAAAGGTGCGGCAAAAAGAGCGCCTGCGAAACTCAAAAATCCAACCACCCAAATGAAATAACCAACCATCGAATGAGACTCCAAAAAATTCAGTGACACGATACGCTACTGAGGCTATTTTGGAAAGCAATTATCAGAAAGAATCTATGAGAAATTACTTATTGTTTTCGGTCATTTGCACTTTATTTTTTATGGGTCGCTTTTGTATCGCCACCCCATCGGAATGGTTAAAAACCTACAGCTCCATTCAACAGGCTTTGGCAAACGATCAATGGGAAAAAGCCAAACAGTTAGCTGAAGTTGGGAAACTTGCGCTGAAAGGAGCCGAAGAATCCCCCGAAAAAAAAATGCTCACTGGACTTGAAGCTTTAGGATCCAGTGCCTCGGATTCGGAGGCCCGCAAAGCTTTTGGCCACTACAGCGAAGGCACCACAGAACTCATTCGAGCCAATGGGGATTTAAAAAAGAAGTGGCAACTCTTTTATTGTCCCATGGTCCCTAAAGATACTTTTCGCTTCTGGGTGCAAAGCAAAGGGACTGATTTGAGAAATCCTTATTACGGTTCAAAAATGCTCACTTGTGGAGTCAAACGCCCTTGGTAAAAGAACGCACTTCACAGCGCCTGGAAATTCAATCGCTCAGTGCCATTGAACATATCTTGAGGTTCAAACCTGAGCGCATCCTCTCATTGAGTTGTCAAAATCCAACCCCGCCTTCGGCTCGCTTGGAACGAGTGTTGGCATTAGCGAGAGAAAATGGATTGTCGATTGCTAGCCACACCAAGAAAGAGCCGGGAGCAGACCCCGTAGTGGCTTTTCTCAAGCCATTTGACTACAGCGATTGGACGGAATGGCTGGATCAAGTGAACTCGACTTCACAAGGTCTGGTATTGGCTTTGGATCACTTACAAGACCCACAAAACTTGGGAGCGCTCTGTAGAACAGCAGAAGCTTTAGGTGTGCAGGGCGTTCTGATTCCGAAAGATCGCAGTGTCCATGTTTCCGCTGGAACGTATCATGCTTCGGTTGGTGCTGTAGAGACCATCCCGGTGATTCAAGTCACCAATCTCAACGAGTCCCTTAGAAAATTGAAAGAACATGGGTATTGGATTGTGGGAGCGGCCCTGGGGCCTGAGAGTCGACCTTTAAAAGACACTCCTGATTTCAATAAAGTTGTTCTCGTTCTCGGCACAGAATTGGAAGGCCTCAAAAAGACTACACTCGCCACTTGTGATTGGCTGACTGAAATTCCTCTTCAAGGAAAAGTGCAATCTTTAAACGTCAGTGCGGCCGGGGCCATTCTCATGTTTGAATTGTTACGCCGCCTTGGAAAAGCGTGAAGGTTGCTCTGTAACCTGAACTGGTTGAGTCGTTTTTTCTGAGTTCATAACGATTTGATTCAAGGGGACCTTTTTCTTTTCAACTAAGGCCTGAAAGACTTCCTGATTGATTGGGTTTTCCAACGATAAAAAAAAGCGGCATTTTAAAAAATCTAATTTCAAAGCTGAGTGATTGAATAACCCCAACACCGAGCCCCAGAAACCCTCAATCCATTCTGAGGGATGCTCCACACAGGGGAGCACCGTAACGCCTTTGGATTCAAAACATTTTCTCCAAGGCATTTCATCCTCACGACCCACTTGAACAATCAGAAGAATCTTTCGGGGTCTCATTTTTTCAAAGTTGTGAGACCGAATACACGATAAAAAGGGTCCAATGCTTGTGGGTGTAGCTACCCACACGACTTGTTCATGGGGCCGAGCACTCAAGGGCCAAAAATTTCCAAAAGGACCTTCCAGCCAAAGTAAATCGCCCACACGAACACGCCCCAAACCTTTTACGAATTGGGGCAAAAGCCCGGTTTCTGCAAACACCTCATATTGATTGGTGCGCAGAGCCTGTGTGGGACAACTGGATAACTGGAAAGAAGTAAATTCTCCTCGACTCAGTTCTGTGACGTTGTGAGCAAGCCGGATCCACTGCCCAGGATGGTATTTTAATCCTCGAGAAACTCGTAAAGTAATTCTCACGAGGTGAGAAGAAACTTTTGTGACTGAAGTTACAAGACCACGAGTGGTTGAATCCCCCATACATCCCCCAAATCGAAACCGACCCTCTTCCCCACAAAAGAGCAGAGTTTATGCCACGTGATCTCTTGGGCGTATTCCGTTGGCTACTCCCTCAACATCTGTCGAAGACTTGAGTTCCCTCTCTTCGTGCCGTCTTTTATTCCCTGTATATTCAATGGGTTACCGAGAGTCGTTCAACCTTTTTAGAGTGTTTTTTTTTACAACCTCTCAGGATTTTCCATAAAATCAGAGAGCTTTCGGGAGTCTTAAGACTCGGCCCTAGATACTTCTTATTCACAAAACTTTCGAAGTCGATTGACCCGCTT
>RFNT01000258.1 GCA_009927045.1 bacterium
TCCCGAGTACAGTCCCTCAAGTCGTCTTCTATTATGGAAATTTCTGCTAAGGCTCAGGAACTGAAAGCAAAAGGTTTTGATGTGATCAGCCTGGCAGCGGGAGAACCCGATTTCAACACTCCCGAACCGATTCAAAAAGCTGCCACTCAGGCGATGGCAGAAGGAATCACTCGTTATACCCCGGCCGCAGGCTTTTTAGCCCTTCGTGAGGTCATCGCAGAAATGGTGACTCGAGAAAATGGCTACCCTGTCAGCCCAGAGGAAGTCACCATTGTATCTGGAGCTAAACATGGTCTCTATCTGACTCTCCAATGCTTGGTTGAACCAGGAGAAGCTGTTTTGGTTCCCACGCCTGCTTGGGTGAGTTACAGCCCTATGGTGGAACTGAGTGGTGCCCATATCATTCCCCTGCCCTTATTTGAGGAAGATGGATATCGCCCAAACGTAGATCGCTGGAAAGGCCTCGCTATCCCACCCAACGCGAAAGGCATCATCATCAACTCACCCAACAACCCCACGGGTGTAGTGTATAGCAAAGAAGAACTCACTCGCTTGGTAAGCTGGGCGCTTCAACGTAATCTTTGGATTATTTCTGATGAAATCTATGAAAAAATTTTGTACGACGGGGCGGAACATACCAGCATCGCATCCCTCGGCCCTGAAGCAAAAAATTGCACCGTCACTGTCAGCGGATTTTCTAAGAGCTACAGCATGACAGGGTGGCGCTTGGGTTGGACTTTAGCCCCCAAGGAATTCTCAAAAAAATTGGCAGCGCTTCAAAGTCAATGCAATAGCCACACCACTAGTTTTGTTCAGTGGGCTGCTATCACAGCTGCAAAACTTCCTCCTTCTATTCTTGAATCGATGATCCAGGAATTTGATAGCCGAAGAAAATATTGTATGCAGCGATTGGATGGGCTTTCTGACTATTTAACCTATACGCGACCCGACGGAGCTTTTTACCTCTTCGCTAATTGTTCTAAATTTTTAACTTCACGGAAAATGACTGATATTGAATTTGCAAAAGCATTACTCGAAAAAGAACATCTCGGTATTGTTCCCGGATCCTCTTTTGGAAAGGAAAATGCAATTCGCCTTTCCTATGCGACATCACTGAAGAACTTAGAGACGGCTTTCAATCGCTTAGAACGGTTCTTTAAGGCATAGCGAGAACCTTCTCAGAACGAGTGCCCCAATTCAACATACAGTGCAGATCCCTCGGGAGTCATGGCGAAATCAGAGCGAATAATGAAACGATTATTCCAAGTGATTCGAGTTCCCCAACCCGTAGAGGCATGAAGAGTTCCCCACTTCAATGGCAACAACTCATCCCAAACTCGCCCAAGATCGATCCAAGGAACGAGGACCAATTCAAGGCGTTGTTTTGCCCATTCAAAAGTGAGCGTTTCCCAACGAAGCTCCCAACCAATTGCCAATTTGATTTGATCAATAAATCGATTGCTCTGATACCCTCTTAAAAATTTATCGCCTCCAAAGCCAATGGTACTGTCGGAACCCCCAACCGCCCCTAATTCAAAGAAGGGTGCATTGCCAACAATCGATTCAAACAGGGTCCGGTGAGCCAAAGTAAGCTTGGGATATAAAGACCAAAATCTTCGAAACGTATAAGTAGATCGTAAGAAATTGTAATCACTCCCAAACCAACGATGCGAGCCATTCAGAAACAGTTCGTGATAAACCCCTCGACGTGGATCTGGCGCAAAATCCAGAGCGTCATAAACTAGGGCGAAACCCAAATGGTGGGTCTTTCCCCCAGCAACTCCTAGAGGCTTTTGTTGATCCAAGAGCGACCCCGAAGGATAAGTAACGTCTGTCCATTTCAGACCCAAGAGGGGACCCATACGAAAATTCCGGCTCATGTATTTCAAAACAGCTAAGTTGAATGCCGGTCCAGTTCGTTGATTCTGATATAGAAAACTATCTCTCTTAAAGAGCTCCCGATCCACTGGAGTATCGTTTCCTATTCCAAAATACCTAAAGTTGATATCCCGATTATAGGAAACACGACCCGTGATCTGATACCGATCATTAAAGGCATGAGGTAAATCAAAGCGAATAAAATGCTTGTATCGT
>RFNT01000217.1 GCA_009927045.1 bacterium
CCGAGCCCCCATGTGAGAAGACTTCTTTGACTAAAGTAGAATTCACAAAAAAGAAATGGTCCGAAGCCATGAGAAAAAATGTTTGTAGTTGGGGATTCATTTTTCGGTTCATCGTGGCCATCTGAAATTCATATTCAAAATCGGAGACTACGCGAAGGCCCCTCAGCACCGCATGGATTTTGTGTTTTCTCGCGTAATCAGCTAAGAGACCATCATAAATCTCTACTTTTACTCGCGAATCATTTTTAAAAGATTGCTCTATCAGTGCTTTTCGAACCTTCGCATCAAAGACAGGTTTTTTTTTCAGTGAATGAGCGACCAACACAATCACTTCATCAAATGTCTCAAGCGAACGCTCGATCATATCAATATGGCCATTCGTAATAGGATCAAAAGTGCCTGGATAAATCACTCGTTTAACGTTGGACCGTTCAGGGTGGGTTTTATTTTTGGCCATAGGTGAAGTAAGCGAGCTGTGCCTCTCCAAATTGGGTTATTTTCCACAACTTAAATTCTGAATCCCCGGTAGAAAGTAGCATTTGGCTTGGTGTTTTCACAAGTAAAATAGTTCCCGGATGAGCGAAGTCCTTGAGCGCAAGAAAGAGTCGAGTCGCGAGTTCAGAAGTGAATTCCTCGAAAGGGGGATCGACAAAAATGACGTCGTATAAATCTCCCGAAGGCTGTTCTAGAAAGCTCCAAACATCCTGACACAGGATCTGACTGATCCGATCTGAAGGTATTTTTTTAGAGCGAAGAGAACGAAGCTCACGTGCGGTAACAGCATCATGCTCGACTAAAACTGCATGCTGGGCGCCTTCCAGCAGGGCGCCATAGGCAAACCGTCCTTGACCAGCATAGAGATCCAGAACTTTGACTCCGGCCAAAAAGGGACGAAGCGTATCAAGCGCACTCTTTAAAGCTCGGGCCCCTACGGGGCGCAATTGGCTTCGGTTGGATGATTTCTTTACGGTTTTCTTTGGCATCGAACAGGAGTTCCTACAATGAGGACTCGTTTATTATCTGGACAAAGGGAACATCGAATACCGATGACTGCGTTAGCACCCAATCGAGTCGCTTGCGCCTGAAGTTCAGACCATGCTTTTTGAAGAGGATCTAACTCATCCCCGACATTCATCATGTAAGAAACAGGAGTGAACCATTGGGTGACAGTATGTTGAGATCCCAAATCAGCCGTGCTCAAAATAAAATCCCCTGAACTCTCATGAGACTTCAAAGCAACTGTTGGTGCGCTTTCAGCAACCCGTGGACTTGATTCGGTTCGGGGAGGGGGAGAGACTGTATCAAGCCCTTGCCCGAAGTTCACAATTTCTTGAAATGCCATTGCACTTTCTGAAAAATCGCTCAGCGGATTTTCCATCACTGGCTTTTCAGGTTCAGAAGCCGCCATGAAAGGACTATAAATTTCTCCACATGAGGTGCACGTGACTTGCGATTCTGAGTTGGCATGCTCTACTTGGCTGAGGCAGCTAGGACAGGTCGAGCGCATGATCTATTCTCTCTTTCTGAGTGTCTGCTGTTATTGCCCGTGGCATTTCTTAAATTTCTTACCACTTCCGCATGGGCACGGGTCATTTCGTCCCACTTTCTCATCCGTTCGCAGTGCGGGGGCAGCTGGCGCCTCTTCCTGATTGCCATGAAGAAACTGCATCGCTTGCGCCTTCGGTTGCATTTCTTCCACTTGCTCTTGGCGGGTTACTTGGACCCGGAAGAGTTTACTAATGACATCCGTTTTGACTTGCTCATCCATCATTTGAAAAAGAGCAAATCCTTCCTTCTTATATTCAACGAGCGGATCCTTTTGAGCATAGCCTCGCAAACCGACACCTTCTTTCAAATGATCGATGTTGAGGAGGTGATCTTTCCAAAGCTGATCGATGCTTCCGAGGTAAATAACGGACTCCAGGTGGCGGATTAAATCAGGACCCATGGCCTGTTCTCGTTTTTCATAGAGCATGCTAGCTCTTTTTAAAATGTCTTCTGCCAGTGCTTCCGCAGAAGAAAAATCGCGGATGCTTTGCTCGGTATATTCTAAATTGGTATCAAACAGAAAGAGCAAGGTGTCCAGAATGCCTTTAGTATCCCATTCGCTTTGAAGCTTGGATGCGGCAAAGTTGTGGGTAAAGCTATCCACCTGTTCTTTTAAAATATCCAGAATTAAATCTTTACTGTTCTGTCCGGAAAGAATGAGTTTTCGAAGTTCGTAGACGACTTCTCGCTGACGATTCAAAACGTCATCGTACTGTAGTAAATGCTTTCGAATGTCGTAGTTGTGAGCTTCTACTTTCTTTTGAGCATTTTCAATGGCTTTGCTTACCAGTTTGGATTCAATAGGCTCATTTTCATCCATATCAAACCGGTCCATCAGCGCCTTGATCCGTTCTCCCTGGAAAATTCGCAAGAGATCGTCCTCCAGAGAGAGATAAAACCGAGAGTAACCAGGATCTCCCTGGCGCCCCGCTCTTCCTCGGAGTTGGTTGTCTATCCGTCGAGATTCGTGGCGTTCAGTGCCGATGATGTGAAGTCCTCCCGCATCGGCTATGCCAGGGCCTAGAACAATGTCAGTTCCTCTCCCGGCCATGTTAGTCGCAATCGTCACTGAGCCAGGTTGACCGGCTCGCGCAATAATTTCCGCTTCCTTTTCGTGCTGTTTCGCATTGAGCACTTGATGAGGAACCCCTCGTTTTTTTAGTAGACCACTGAGAAGCTCGGAGTTCTCGATAGAAATCGTTCCCACTAGGACCGGGACTTTTTTATTGTACAGTTCAGTGATTTCGGTGCAGACAGCATTATATTTAGCCCGCTGAGTTTTATAAATGACATCGGGTTTATCTTGTCGCCGCATTGGTTTGTTGGTGGGGATCACCATGACTTCTAAGTTGTAAATATTCTGAAACTCTGCAGCTTCGGTATCTGCCGTACCCGTCATTCCTGCTAACTTACGATACATTCGGAAGTAGTTTTGAAAAGTTACAGTAGCGAGTGTCTGATTTTCGTTTTCTATGCGAACACCTTCTTTGGCTTCTAGGGCTTGGTGAAGGCCATCACTGTAGCGTCGCCCTGGCATTAAGCGGCCAGTAAATTCATCTACAATGATTACTTCTCCCTCTTTAACCACATAATCCACATCTCGCTTGAAAATGGCATGTGCCTTTAAAGCTTGGTGGACATGATGCACGATTTCGATGTGCTCGGGAGCATACATATTGTTGATGCGAAGAGCTTTTTCTAGCTTTTCAACTCCAGCTTCAGTGAGTGCTGCAGTTCTTGATTTTTCCTCAATAGTGAAGTCCTCTTCTTTTTTCAAAATAGGAATGACCGAATTGATTGCGTAGTACTTGTCAGTAGAGTCCTCAGTGGGACCGCTGATGATGAGAGGGGTTCGAGCTTCATCGATGAGAATAGAATCCACTTCGTCGACAATCGCAAAGTTCAGATCCCGTTGAACGAAGTCCTCCAATCGGAACTTCATGTTGTCTCGAAGGTAATCGAATCCGAACTCATTATTGGTTCCGTAGGTGATATCGGCCGCATAACTACGTTTTCGTTCTTGATCATTGAGACCGTGTACAATCACCCCAACATCTAAGCCTAGAAATCTATAAATTTGACCCATCCACTCAGAGTCTCTGCGCGCCAAATAATCGTTCACCGTGATAACGTGAACACCTCGACCTTCTAAGGCATTTAAGTAAACAGGCAGAGTCGCTACTAAGGTTTTTCCTTCCCCAGTTTTCATTTCTGCAACTCGACCCAAGTGAAGCACCATGCCCCCAACCAATTGCACATCAAAGTGGCGCATGTTGAGAACTCTCTTACCCGCTTCTCGAACCGTCGCAAAAGCTTCGGGGAGCAACAAATCCAAAGATTCTCCTTTGGCGATGCGTTCTTTATATTGGCCGGTGAGTGCTTGCAGCTGGTCGTTACTGAGCTTGGAAAGCCGTTTTTCGTGCTGGTTCACAGCATCGATAACAGGATGAAGTCGTTTGATTTCTCGATCGTTTCGACTTCCAAATACTTTTTTCGCAATATCAGCAAACATTTTAGATTATTGAAAGTTATTTAAGGCTTCCATTATAGGCGGAACCTCGGTCTAAAGACAAAAGATTGATGAGATTTTCTCGATATTTATTTTGAAGTGTTTCCAGCGATTCCTGGGATGAAAAGTAAAGTGGGTCCCTATTCGGACAGTGACGGAGTGTCCCCGAGTGGGCCAAGTCCCCGGAGGAGCAATTTGGTAGGTCCCTGTGATAGCAATGGGGATAAGGGGAACTCCAGTGTTTTGAGCGGTTTTGAAGGCCCCTTTCTTGAAGGGCAAGAGCTGACCTGTTCGAGTACGGGTACCTTCCGGAAAAATCACGATAGATGCGCCGCGCAACAATCCATCTTCTACTTCTTTCATCACATTGAGGTCACTGCCTGAACGGTTTCTTTTTACAAAATAACACCCCATGGCTTTTGTGGCCCACCCTACGAACGGGATTTTACCGACTTGCTCTTTGGCGAGCCAGCAGAGGGGATAACCTAACGAGCAGAGGAGTGGGATATCGAACATGCTCTCGTGATTCGGAGCCAAAATCACACCTCCTGTGGAGGGCAGATTTTCGATTCCAATCGCGCGGACTTGAATCCGCATCAACCATACCCAGCCCAAGCCAAACCCTTGTTGAAACTTCTGTCCAATTCGAGGAAAGAAAACGAAAAAGGGAAGGGACAAAAAAGAAATTACGATGCTGTGAAGGATTGCTAGGAGCAGTAAGAATTTGTCGAGCATGGCTGATTATATTCCTAAAGCATCATCTTCTAAAGGAATTCTACCGATCCAATGTCGGAGGAGGGGAACGGGCTTAGAAAAAGAATCCGGGTATTCAACACGAACGTAAGTGAGTCGTGTTCTTCGAGCAAATGTTTCTAGATCTAAAGATACCATATCGGTCCAAGTTCCCGTGTTCAGGTATTGCTTTTCATCTCCTACAGGAACATGGCGATACACATGACTGTGGCCAAAAACTACTGTATGGATTTCAGGAGTTCTTAAAATCCGCTTAGCAGCATCCGAAAGATCAGGAAAAACAGACGCTTCCCAAAGCAATTTGAATGTAGTGTTTAGGCTGGTTTGACGGTATCGGTTTTTACTAAATCGCGTTGAGATAAAGTAGGAAATCAATCTCACGGTGTGAAGCAGAGTGGTCCACGTATCATGGAGTAAATGCCACCAGATCATCTGTTTGAAAGGGCGAACTTTATCAACTGCAGGACGTAGTAGTTTCAATTTGATGAGAAATTGTACAGTGAACAACGTCCCCCAGGGCAAATTCAAAATAGGTTCAGGAAGCCCATCCGTTAAAAACAGTCGAGTCGGATCCACTCGATTGGCAGTTTCATATTGGTGCCCGTGTTCAATATGAACACCATCGATTTGGTGATAAATGTTTTTCCAAGATATTTCACGTCCCACCATCTTTTCAAAAAGATCTCGAGCGCCCTTCCATAGCATTTCTTGATCGTGGTTCCCTACTACATAGGTCACGGTGTGTCGTGGATGCTTGAGAAAATCATGAATCGCTTCAAAAAAAACCCGATGGCCTTTGATGATGGCATCTAACTTTGCCACGCTGACGGCTTCAGTAATGATCACCGGATAGTGGCCATGGTAGTCGATTTGTATCAGATTGAGAATATCCCCATTGAGTATGAGCTCAATTTCGGAATCCGCGTAATTTCCTGTGGAATAGTAATCTAGGAATTCCTTGAACTTGTGATCGTGATGAAAATCTTCTAGTGGGTTGAGTGCACCATTGGGCAGTCGTGACCCTTTCCCTAAATGAAAGTCGGAAACAATCAATTTAAGTTTTTTCATGACAGGACTCAGCCAGCTTTTCTTTCTGAATCAGGTATTGAACTGAGACTTTCTTGATCAATATCCTCAAGTAAAGAAATCGCAATTTTCAAAGTTTCGATGAGTCTGCGTTTTTTTACTCGTACCTCATTCAGAACGTTACTCGAATCTCTCAACTTATCATCAAACTGTTCTAATTCGAGATCCAGGGCATCGGCTTTCTTTTTCAGCTCGAGGATTTGTTTGTCCTTGGCATCGAGCAAGGTTTGCATATCGCTTCGTAGTAGCTCGTATTTATTCTCGAGTTCTCGCTCTTTCAGCTTTATACGCTTCAGGTCTTCTTTAACCTTCTCTTTAAAATCTTCTTTCTGCCGCATCAATTCTTTCAATTGTTCTTGAGTCACGCCCGCTTGTTTTAGCTTCTCATCAAAGTCACTTTTTTGAAGTGTCAGTTGTTCAGCATGTTCTCGACGTTCCTCTTCAGCCTCGGCTTGAATGCGAGCCAAGTTACGCTGAGCTTCATCGAGCTGGGCAGTCAGCAATCGATTGTGTTTGTGAAGTGAATCAACTTTAGCGCCGCTTTTTTGAGTATAGTCTTGATATTGTTGCTGCTGTTCTCGCAGATCACGAACTTCCGATTCTTTCAATTCGATGTATCGTTTCAGAATCTCTATTTCGGTGTTACTGAGTGGGTTTTGGCCAGCTTGTGAGCGGATGTGGTTGACTTGGTTTTCCAATTCAGTGGATTCGGGCGTGGCACCGCCTTCTTCTTCGATAAAAAATGGCTTGTCGTTTTTATTGGATGACACCCAAGACTCCTCTTGGACTTATCGTCAGACTGGGG
>RFNT01000185.1 GCA_009927045.1 bacterium
AAAAAACAAATAGTTAAATCCGATTCGCTTGGCAGCTCGCCTCTGGGAATTCAGTGTGAAAGGTAATGGGGGGCTGATTATCTAAACGCTGACCCCTCACTTTAAGAAAGCCCCAACCCGTGGATTTATAATTTAAAATCATTAAAAAGTAGCGAAGCGTATTTTTGTGGGTGATCACACCGGAGGAAACGCCGCTGTGAATTTCAGCCAGGGCAGATTTTGGAGTTTCGCAAATAAGGGCGTCCTGTAGATGCTGGCACCACTCATGCCGAAGTATGACCAAGTAGTATTGAGCTTGAGGAGCCCCCAAATCCGAAAAGATGGATCCCGCACGTGGCCCCTCGAAATGAAGCGTCATAAAATCCGGAGAGCCTTCCCACGCTCCTGAGAACACTTGGAGTTGGTCATCAGCACAATGGAAATCCTGCGCAATAAGAGATGAACTTGAGAGGAAAAAAAGAGCGATAAGAAAGAATGGACGTTTCATATCTGAGAGTTTAGCCGAACGATTTAAAAAATTAAAGACTTGTTACAGAATCGACTATTAAGTGAATCACTTTACTTTTTTTGTCCTTTTGAATGGTGCCTTCAACTAACAGAAAGTTGTGACTCCAAATCATTTCTTTATATTTTTGTGCAGTTGCATTCCAGAAAATCAAATTGGAAAGACCATATTCATCTTCCAAAGTCATAAAGAGAACTCCGTTAGCTGTAGGGGGCATTTGGCGAGAAACAACCATCCCTGCATGTTTAACTCGTTGGTGGTGCGAGCAATGAGAAAGCTGTTGTGTAGTTAAAAATCCAAACTGATTTTTTTCTTTTTTAAAAGTTTTCATGGGGTGACTTCCCAAGGAAACTCCAAAAGACTCAAAATCTAAGAATACTTTTTCCTTTTCGCTTTCTTGCGGCAAGATTCCAGATTCCTCTGAAAAGGTTAAGCTGAGAGTGTCGGAGAGTTGGAGTTGTTGGATCTTCCAGAAAGCCTCCCTTCTACTCAGGTGGATGCTCTGAAAAGCATTAGCTGCTGCCAAAAAGAAGAGCTCTCGTTTAGAAATCGACTTGTCCACAAAATGAAGTTTGAGTCGGCTGACAAAGTCATCAAAAGAAAAGAAAACGCGTTCTTTTCTGAGCTGAATTACAGCATGTGAAACAGATTTGTTTAAACCACTGATTTCTCGAAATCCTAGACGAATTGTTTTGGGAGCGATGAGCTGATTATCCCAATCAGAAAAATTGATATCGATGGGGAGCAAAGCAGCTCCGTGTCGGGCAGCATCGTACAAGAGGGTGTGACTTTGATAAAATCCCATAGGCTGGGAATTGAGCAGGGCGGTGACATAGGCATCGGGGTAATAATACTTTAAATAAGCACTTGCATAAGTTAGTAAAGCAAAAGAGGCCGCATGCGATTCTGGAAATCCATATTCCGCAAATCCTTCAATTTGAGAGAAAATACGGTCAGCGAACTCAGCAGAAATTCCTTTTTTGATGAGACCTTGCCTAAACTTTTCTCCCATTTGAGACAGCCGATGCTTACCATCTCTTCGCCAAGTTCCCATCGCTCTTCTCAGTTCATCGGCTTCACCTCCAGTAAAACCAGCAACCGTCATCGCCATTTTCATGATTTGCTCTTGAAATAAAGGCACACCATAAGTTTTCTTTAATATTGTTTCGAGTTCAGGATGTGGATATTCAACTTTTTCCAGTCCTTGTCGTCTTTTTAAGTAGGGATGGACCATTTCTCCTTGAATAGGTCCGGGTCTCACAATGGCAATTTGAACTACTAAATCAAAAAAGGAACGGGGTTTTAGCCTGGGAAGCATATTCATTTGAGCACGAGACTCAACTTGAAAAAGTCCTAAAGTGTCCTTAGCACAAATCGAATCATACACTTTGGGATCTTCTGCAGGAATAGTATCCAAAGACAGCTCCTTTTTATAAATTACTTTCACATACTCCATACATTTTTTAAGTGCGGTGAGAATACCCAGGCCCAAAATGTCCACACGAGTAAAGTTGAGGTTGTCGAGATCATTCTTGTCCCATTGGACAATCGTCCTGTTTTCGGAGGCTGCAGTTTCTATAGGAATCATTCGGTTCAACTTGTCTTGAGAAAGGACAAAACCGCCGACATGAGTGCCTAAGTGTCTGGGGACTCCACAAGTTCCTGACAAACAGTCAGATACTTATTGAGAACATCTTCTTGAGTTTGTGCTCGAACAGTAGAGAATTCTGAAGGTGAGAGATCCTGCCAGGAACGTTTTTTTGAAATGATTTGAAAAGCAGCGATTTCTCTTTCTGAGAAGCCAAAAGCTTTTCCTGCTTCTCGAAGTGCTGAGCGTTTTCTGAAACATATGACTTCCGCTGTGAGCGCTGCTCGATGCCGTCCGTACCGGCGATAAATATATTGAATCACTTCCTCACGGCGTTCATGTTCAAAATCAATATCAATATCTGGAGGCTCGTGTCGCTCTTTTGAAATAAAGCGTTCAAAGAGAAGTTCCATTCGGATGGGGTCAATAGCAGTAATTCCTAAAACATAGCAAACAACTGAGTTGGCGGCAGAACCACGGCCTTGAAATAAGATCGACTGAGATTTTGCAAACTGAATGATGTCCCAAATAGTTAAGAAGTAATCTGCATATGAAAGCTCTTCAATGAGAAGGAGCTCATGTTCTATTTGCTGGCTTACTTGTGAGGGCAATGAAGACCCAAAACGTTGCGCGGCTCCTTGGTAAACAAGGAAGCGTAAATAACTCTGACTGGTGTGGCCCTCAGGTAACCATTCTGTTGGATACTGGTATTTGATTTCATCTAAAGAAAAGGAGAATCGTTGGGCAAGTTCAAACGTGTTTCTGAGCCAGTTGGGATGTTTTGAAAAAAGCTGAGATAGCTGATGAGGTGACTTGAGATACCTTTCTGCATTGGGAATTAAATGGAGGCCTGCTTCAGAAAGGCAGGTGTTGTGTTTGATAGTTGTGAGCACATCCTGTAAAACTTTTCTTTCAGGCACATGATAAAGGGGAGCATTACTCGCTAAACAAGGGAGTTGAGTTTGTGAAATCAAATCTTCAGCAATCCTGAGCCTGTAACTATCCGTTCCTGCTTGATGAAAGCTAAAAATAAAAAACAGTCTCTTAGGAAAAGAGCCCGGAGTTCATCTAAAGGCAGGTGGGGATAGGAGGTAAGATCGCTATGAGATCTGAGGCAAAAGCCTCAAGCTCCCAGGGGATTGACTGTTGGGATTGGCTCAGAAGCTCGCAGAGGTTACCATAACCATTGCGATTCAGTGCAAACAGTGAAAGTGGAATATTTTTCCACTTGATTTCTGCGCCAATATAGAGAGGTAGCTGATGTGTTTTGGAAGCGATATGAGCACGTGCAACACCGTAAAGGCCATTCAAATCAGCAATTCCAAGGCCGGAATACCCTAACGCAGCAGCTGTTGAGAAAAGTTCTTCCGGAGAAGAAGCACCTTCTAGAAACGAATAGTGTGTCTTGCAAAAAAAATCGACAAAATCAATTGAAGGAGCCATGACAAAACCATTTTTTTGTATTGGGTTCCCAAAAAACCCAGAGCTTTTCACCTGTTTTATTTTCAGCTTGGAAGTAATGACGACAAGTGCTTTCTTCCCACCAAAAAAGAGTCAATCGTTCTAGTTCAGTTAAATGCCAGTTGGAGCTTGGAAAAAAAGGAACAGGTTTAAAATAAATAAACAAAGGACGGTTTTTGTCTGGATAAACCACCTGAGAATGAGCCGCATTCGATTGGAGATCCAACTTCCATGAGCGTTCGGGTAAGTGATTCGATAAAATGATCGGAAAACCAACTTGCGATTCTCCGTAATGGTTTCTCATTCTTCTGATGAAAGCTGCAAGATCTTCTTTTTTTTCTTCAGAGCAATCTATCCAGTTCAGTTGACGGGCATAAGCAGTGGCTTCCTCAATTACCTCCAGTGTCAACTGACGTAGAGGAGCTGGGAAATTCGTATTATTCAAAAGCTCTCGAAGTATCAGCAGAATAGTTTTGGGTTCTCGAGTAAAAGAGGAAAAAGAAAGAATCTGAGCCTGTTTTTGCTTATTAGCAAAAGTAAAGGTGAGTTTCAGTTTTTGAATGAGGGATCGCCTACCTTCCAGCCGCACCTCAAGAACTGGCAAGTGGTTTTCTATTTCATGAAGAAG
>RFNT01000236.1 GCA_009927045.1 bacterium
AAAGAAAGAAGAAGAGGAAGAGACTCGCCCATGGCATAAATATTTTTTGTTTTTAAACAAAGAGCTTTTGCCCAATTTATTTTTTCCGTGAGAACCCAACTTGGAGAGCAGTTAAAAAGAGTGAGTAGATATTCTATTCGGTCTAATACTTTTTGAGGTCCCCCAAAAAGATGTTGGGTTTGTGAAAAATCAGCGTAAATATCTTTTTCAACAATAGAAACTTTGGGGGTGATGCTCAATAAGCTTTCAGCAATCGCTACCAAAGGTTCCGGGTTTTGAAAGTATAAGATTGTCGGTAATGAATCCGATATCATGGCAAACCTCGAGCAGAGATGAATAAGGGGCTCTTTTCTTAAAGAACCAATGGGGGAGTTTTGATTTTGAAAAAAGGAAAACAGAAGTTTTTTGTTTTTCAGATTCGATCTGTAGTTTTCTTAACTGGGCTGTCTCACAGGGGTGTGATGGACGTAAAAAAACCCATCTAAAAACTCCAGTTTGGACAGCTTCTAAAGCAGCTTTCCAGGCTTGATGCGCATTTTTTGTTTGAATCATTAAAAAATGAGACAAAGCAATCTGCCATTTCTGTAATGCGGGAGGGTATAAAGTGCCTTCATCAGAAATAAAAACACCATACTCTTGTGAGGAAAAGGAAAGAGAAGTGCCTGAAGATTCCCGGTTTAAAGTCTGGGGGAAGGGAACGTTTTCAGGCACTTCTGTATGAGGGTTCAGCAAAAATAATCCAAATTCGGAAGTTGCGTGTGCAGGAGGTTTTAAGAGCGAATTCATAGTTATTCAGCTAGACAAAATCTGACGCTTTCTGATACCATACATTTGTATGGTATCAGTGTCAAGTAACAAAAAGCTCCCAAGTTTACTCACTGAGCAACAAGCTGAAGTGCTCCATTACATCGAGCGCGTCTTTCAGGAGCAGGGTTACGCCCCCAGTTATCGCGAAATACAAAATCACTTTGGTTATAAATCTGTGGGAACTGTTCAGGATCATGTTCGAGCTTTGATTCAAAAGGGGCTTTAGAAAAAAGTTTTTCTAAGCATTCAAAAAAAGCCCGAGCCTTAGTTCCAAAAAACTTAAGCCGCCAGGGTAGTCCTCGAATACCTATTTATGGTGAAATCGCAGCTGGAGGTCCTCGAGAATCCTATGCGATTGAATTGGGTTCTTTGGTAGTCAGTGAAGAGTACAATCCGGCTGAAACGTTTGCCTTACGAGTCGTTGGTACCAGTATGATGGATATTGGTATTTTCGAAGGGGATTATGTGATTGTAGTGCGGACTCAGAAAGTAAAATCGGGAGATATCGTTGTAGCTCTATTAGATGGAGAAACTACGGTGAAAAGATATCGGAAAGACAAGACGGGGGTCTGGTTAGTTCCGGAGAATTCGAATCTGAAACCCATTCACGTCACTTCAGAAAACTTTCAAATCCAAGGGAGAGTCGTTGGATTGCAACGCAAATATTAATGCGGCTTAGGAGAAGTCCTGGTTTTGTTGATTTCAAGCACTGTGATCATAGCCATATTCACAATTTCTTCAACATCTGCGGAACGCTGAAGCACATTGATGGGTTTATTCATTCCTACCAGAATGGGACCAATCGCTTCTGCGCCCCCAATTCTTTGTAAAAGCTTGTAGCAGATGTTGGCAGACTGCAAGTCTGGGAAAATGAGGACATTAGCCCCGCCTTTGATTTCACAAAAAGGGAAAGTCTCATCCACAATTTCAGGAACCACCGCAGTGTCCCCTTGCATTCTCCATCCACTACAATGTCCGGTCGACGCAGTTTGATTAAGCGAACAGCTTCTCGAACCTTCAGAGAGCGGGTGGTTGTTACTTCCAAAGTTACTGAAAGACAACATTGCGACTTTTGGATCCACGTCGAAAAAGCGCGCTTCTTCCGCTGCGCAAATGGCGATGTCTGCGAGATCAGAAGCTGAGGGTTCGATATTTACTGTTGTGTCAGCGAAAAAGAAAATGCGGTCCTTAAAAAGCATCATGTAGACACCAGCAATTCTCATGTTTTTACGTGCGCCCACTACTTCCAAAAAAGGGCGAATGGTGTCCGGATAGGATTGAGTCACACCAGAAAGCAGGCCGTCGGCATCATTTCTTTGAACCATCATGGAACCATAATAATTTTCATTCTTCATCAGCGAAAAAGCTTGTTCTTGCGTGAGTCCTCGACGCTGGCGATGATTCCAGAATTCCTGGGCATAAGCTCCTCGGCTTTCCGATGCAGAAGGGGTGATCACAGTGACTCCGGAGAGACTCTCCTCCAATCCTAACTTTTGAATAGTCTCACGGATACGTTGTTCATTTCCTAATAAGATGGGTTCGCAAATGTTCTCACGTTTAATAATGTCACAGGCTTTCAAAATCTTGTGATTGGACCCTTCGGGGAAAACGATGCGGAGTAATGAACCATTTTCGGTGCGGGACTGATCTGATTCAATTTTGTCTTTGATGGACCGAACAAAACTTTGACGAACCCCCAGTCGCTTTTCCAACGTCGCTACGTAGGCATCTAAATCAATTTTCGTACGTGCTACTCCTGATTCCATAGCCGCTTTGGCAACTGCTGGGCATACCCACAGCAGCACTCGGGAATCGAATGGTTTGGGAATGATATACTCTGGTCCGAACTCAAACGGAGCTCCGCCATAAGCAGAGAATACTTTTTCTGGTACCGGCTCTCGGGTTAGTTTTGCCAGAGCATGCACTGCAGCTAGCTTCATTTCTTCATTGATAGCCGTGGCACGAACGTCTAAAGCTCCCCGAAAAATAAAAGGAAAGCCCAAAACATTGTTTACTTGGTTGGGATAATCCGAACGTCCTGTTGCCATAATGAGATCGGGTCGGCCGCTTTGGCCTCCGGTATCCAATTTCAGGATCAGGATTTGCCATTGCAAAACAGATGGGCTTGGTTCCCATGCTTTTCAACATTTCAGGTGTGACCGCGCCTTTAGTGGAAAGTCCGACAAAAACGTCGGAGCCCTTCATAGCCTCTGAGAGCGTTCGTGCAGAAGTTTTTGACGCAAACTCAGCCTTGTATTCATTCATGCCTTCTTTCCGGCCTTGGTAAATCACCCCTTGGCTATCGCACATGATGATATTTTCTTTTTTAGCACCTAGAGAAACATAAAGACGGGCACATGAAATTGCTGAAGCGCCAGCTCCGCTGAAAACTACTTTTACTTCCGCTGGTTTTTTTCCGACTAGGTCGAGAGCGTTTAAAAAAGCGGCGCCAGAAATGATGGCAGTTCCGTGCTGATCATCATGAAAAACAGGAATGTTCATCGACTCTTTCAGCTTTTTTTCAATGACGAAGCACTCGGGGGCTTTAATATCTTCTAAGTTAATTCCTCCGAAAGTCGGTTCTAAAAGTTTCACACAGCGAATAAACTCCTCAGGGTCTTCAGTATTCACTTCGATGTCGAACACATCAATGTCCGCAAAAGTTTTAAATAAAATACCTTTCCCTTCCATCACGGGCTTTGAGGCGACGGCTCCGAGGTTACCAAGTCCGAGCACTGCTGTGCCGTTGCTGATCACTGCCACTAAATTTCCACGTGAGGTGTATTTGTAAGAGTCTTCTGGATTCTTATAAATTTCAATGCAGGGCTGAGCTACACCCGGGGAATAAGCCAAGGAAAGATCGTGTTGAGTCCGACAAGATTTAGAAGAAATGACTTCTATTTTTCCGGGGCGTCCACTGCTGTGGTAGTTGAGAGATTCTTTAGGATCAAATTCATTTTCATTTTTTCGCATAATCCGTGAGCCTATTACTTCCGGGGTTTCAGGTCTAGTACCAAACGTCCTTCTTTTTGTAGAGGTTGATGGGGTTCCAGCAGAATGGGATGCTTAAAAGTGAATTCAATCACTCG
>RFNT01000006.1 GCA_009927045.1 bacterium
TGGGGGGGAATCGAACCCCCAATCAACGCCACTTGAAGTTTTCATTCCGAAACCGGTTCATTTCCCTTAATCGTTTGTCAGCATCTTTTAGCATCGTTCGTTAAAATTCTCACGCTCTTCTCACGCTCCAGATGAGTCATGGTTAAAAAAGCTTTCTATTGTATAATTTGTGAACCGTGTTCTTCTCATGGCAAATATTCTCATGGTTGGGAAATGGCTTTCTGGCCTACGCTAATGGCGCTAACGATAATTTCAAAGGAGTCTCAACGCTCTATGGGAGTGGAGTCACCACTTACCGCAGAGCTCTTCTTTGGGCGACTCTAACCACTCTTTTAGGTTCTCTTACGGCCATTCTTTTTGCTTCGGCACTTTTAGCTACTTTTAGTGGGAAGGGCCTGGTTCCCGAAGTCGTTCTTTCATTGCGAAGTTTTCCTTGGGCAGTGGCTTGCGCAGCCTCTGTCACCGTGATGTTGGCTACTCGATTGGGATTTCCCATTTCTACTACTCACGCGCTGACCGGCGGACTTGTTGGGGCGGGATGGGTAGCCTCCTCCGAAGGGATTAATTTGGCCAAATTAGGTTCTGCTTTTGTTTTACCTCTTTTAGTAAGCCCGCTTCTTTCCCTGGTGTGTGCAGCTTTGGTCTACTTTGCGCTCAACAGGTTTTTGAAAAAAAACTCTCCATGGCTCAATCGATTTCACTATTTCAGTGCTGGAGCAGTTTGTTTTTCGAGAGCCTTGAATGACACTCCCAAAATTGCTGCAATTCTCCTTGCAGGCTCACGTCTCTCTCCTGTTCTTGGTTTTTCTTTAGTGGCCAGTATGATGGCCTTGGGTGGACTTTTTCACTCTCGAAGAATTGCGGAAACGCTTTCTCATAAAGTGACGGAAATGAGTGAGAGCCAAGGGCTCATCAGCAATATCACCACGGGAATTTTAGTGATTGGAGCTTCGAAAATAGGTCTTCCTGTTTCGACTACCCATGTGGCCTGTGGATCTTTGTTTGGAATGGGAATCGTAACGAAACAGGCCCACTACAAAATGATTCTGGGCATTGTTTTGTCTTGGGTGATCACGCTCCCGGTCGCCACTCTGTTAGGAGCTTTAAGCTTCTTACTTTTTAAGGAGGGGTTCGGCCTTTAGTTTTTCTACGAGCGAATCTCTCACTTTTCTAAAAGCTTCTAATTGCCTTTCTGAAGAACCTTTTTCAGCAGCAGGATCCGGAAGAGGCCAGTGAAGTCTTTTGGCAGCTCCTAAAAATGTCGGGCAAACTTCCTCTTCGCAAAGAGTAATTACCAGATCGACTTGATGGGGATCAATCGAATCCACTGATTTCGAGCGATGTTTTGAAATATCAATCCCTATCTCTAAGAGCGCCTTAATAGCCAGAGGATTCACTTGAGAGGGTTGGGAGCCCGCACTTTGGACATTTACATGGCTTTCGAGAAGGGTTCGAGCGAGGCCCTCCGCCATTTGGCTTCTGGCAGAATTAGCGACACAGAGAAAAAGAAGTTTCATGCGTTTTAAGCAGCTTTCTTATCGCCCCATGAAAACTTTAATGACAGGTACTGCGAAAGTTCAGGGGCTTTACTCACTCGCCAGATCTTTTGATCTAAGTAGAAATGTTGTCCCACGACTCCAAAATAAAGCATGTAGGCTAAATGGCTCCATGCTCCCTCACTCACTCCGGAACTGAAAAAAGGGATTTCGGCTCTTAGCCAAAAAACCAGAGTGAATAAAGAGGAGAATCCGAGTGCTGCCAGCGTGTAGGTGGAAAACCGCGAGTTGACGGCCTTTGCCAAACCCAACCATCCCTCTGAGGGCGCTTCTGAGTAGCGCTTCTTGCTATAGAACCACACCATGGCATGGTACTGGATATTGTGAAAGAGGGAGTTCATAATCGAAACCACCATCAGCTTTTGCCCGAAGTTTTGATAGCCTGGCAAGAAAGGCCCATAAGCTGCTACTAGATGAAACATGACATTGTAGAAAACAAAGCAATT
>RFNT01000263.1 GCA_009927045.1 bacterium
GATCCGGGAACCCTCTGTCAAAGTACTTTAGTGGAGAAACATCCAATAGAAGCGCATTCGGGGAGATGTCGAATGGCCTTTGTAACGGCCGCTCACTGTGTGGATGAGCCATTCGATGCCATTGAGTTTGCGGGAGTTGGCGCCATCTCCAAAGGGGAACTTTCGGTGTGTATCCCTCGTGAGTATCGAGCCCGTCGAGCCATGTTTTGGAAGAAACAACGAGATGGGGTCCCCAGAGACTTAGCTAGTCTCATTTTTGAAACTTCATGCTCGACTGTTGAACATCTCACGCCTGCCCCTCTTGCACCCATGCTTCCGGATGGCACCACACAAGTTGATTCCAAGCGGTTTTTTCTGCAAAAACGCAAAGGAGCTGCACCGGGAAATCCTGGAGGGGCTCGAAGGATTCAAGCAGATCTCGAGGGATCCGAACCACCCCTCTTTCATTTCTTTGCGCCTTCTCCGCAGGGAGCAGCCATCGTCGGAGGCGATTCGGGAGGACCCATCTACGATGAGAAAGGACAACTCATTTGTCCGATGGCGACTTCTTCGTATGAATACTTAAGAAGATCTGAACAACTCAAAGAGAAAGAACCCGATGGCAAATCGGATTTACCTGCGGATCCTTTCAAGGTCTCTTGTGATGCTCGGGCGGTTCAGCGCATTCGTGAGCACTTAGCTGGCGCAAGTCCAGACTGCTGACACCAAGGCAGTGAAGGATCAATCGCGCACATCATCTGACACAGAGCCGGATCGCCCAGCGGACAATCTCCAACTTCCCCGCCTTCGGTGGGCTTCACAACGCGAATACGATGGGACTGCGTTGCTTTTCCTCGGCCATCCGAAACAGAAACAGTGACTTCTCCTTCAGCTTTCGCAGTCAGGAGTCCTTTGGAATCAATCGTGGCAATTTCATCTGAGGAGGAACTGAAGTTGAAAGGCCCTTTGCCTCCCCAAGTAGAGAATTGCAAAGTGGATTCTGGAGCAATTGTTGCCGCCCAGGGCACTAAAGTGAGTTCTTGAGCGCGAACCCTTTGAACCACAGAAGCTGCATCGACTCGGCAGTTGCAGGCGGTCTCAATTCTACTTTAGAACCTGAAGCCTGCATCAGCGCTTTGACTTCGGTGGGCTTTAAATCAGAGCGGTGGAAAGCATGAGAGCTGCCAATCCAGAAACCAAGGGCGTGGCCATAGAAGTTCCACTCAATTCCCCAAATTTTTCTTGAGGCAATGTGCTGTAAATGGCTTCGCCCGGAGCAGAGACACTCACTTTTCCTTGCCCAAAATTTGACCAACTGGGCTTTCCATCAGAAGAAGTGGAAGCAGCGACCGTGATCATATTGGGTAAAGGAGTGTTCGCAGGATAGACTTCGTATTTATCGTTATTTTTTCCATCATTAGAGGCGGCTGCAACAAACAAGACCCCTGCATCGTTCGCCCGCCCAATGGCTTCAGAGATTGGCTGAGCTTGCGCCGCTCCTACGGCAGCTCCCCAACTGGCGCTGATGATTTGAGCGCCATTTTTAATGGCATAATCAATCGACTTCACAGCATTCATGAGATCGCCCGTGCCATTCGCTCCTAAAAATCGAAGGACCATAATAGAGACCTGTTGGCTCATGCCAGTGATTCCTTTTCCGTTGTCTCCTACAGCTCCCACAATACCGGCACAATGAGTTCCATGTCCTGGATTTTGACCACTGGTTTCGTCGTTGGGATCGGCATCATCCGCAAAGAAATCGTAACCGTGCACGTCATCTACATAACCATTTTGATCGTCATCCACTCCATTTCCAGGAGTTTCTTTTTTGTTATTCCAAATATTGTCTTGAAGATCCGGATGTTTAAAATCGACCCCCGTATCAATCACCGCTACGACGACACCCCGACTGCCCACACCTTGAGACCATGCTTCTGCAGCCCGAACTTTACCGACAGACCACTGTTTAGAAATTTCTGGATCATTGGGTAGCTGGAGGGCCTTCAGCTTGAAGTTTTCCACCACATATTCCACTTCCGGGTGCCGCATGAATTCAGCTAAGCGTTCGGCAGTTCTTTTTTTCGAAGAGCGTGCCAACTCCACCAGTATCAATTGTCCTGCCTCATGATGATCTTTCACAGGGCATTTAAAAAACTTTTTGCTGGAGTGCTTGGGGAAAGGAACGCGTCCCCTGCTTGAGTTTGATCACATATTCATTGGAAAAGCAGTAATAGTCAAAAAATTCGCTGCTACTGCCAGAAAGAGCCAAGAACGACTGACGGATGTGAAACGGTTTGTTGCCATAACGCTGGTGCTCCGAATTATTGAAAATGTTGGAATTTAAGGGAAATGGTAACGGGATTGGAGTCGCTCGTAAAGAAAAGTTTTCCTAGCGAAAAAGCGCTGGGAGCGGTTGCTGAGCGGTGTATTCCAAGTAGGCCCTAAAATAGCCTCGGTAGTAATCAGATTCTCCATCGCCCAAAGATCGAGTGCAGAATAAAAACGGGGATCATAAACCGAAAATCTTCTCGGATCGGTCACAAAAAACATAAGACGATCATCATCGGCTCCATTTCTCATGCGCGCCATCCAAGTTTGAACATTGATTGCATTCTTATAAATAGGATCTGCAGCCCACCAGGTTCCGGGACTGCGGGCTTTTAATAAAGTGGCTACATGAAAATGCCATTTCCCGCGCTCCAAAGGACCCACAGCCCATATCTTTTTCATCGCCTCAGGATCTAGCCCCCGTCTCAATGCCTCACTGTGCACCAAAACCGCGCGACCAAAGCAAAATCCGTAACACTCATCGGGATCAAACTTTTTTTCATGTCGAGCTCCATTGGTGGGATGTTTTGTGATCACTCTCACTAAAGTGTTAGCTTCCGAATGTCCAATTTCACTCACTGTGTCCGGTTCAGATTTTTTTATGGGCTCTCTCAGAGCGGATTCAATACGACGATTATGCGCTCGGATGGCAGTGGTTTTCATTTCTTCCTGAAAATCAATCAAAGAACCTGTTGCTGTTTCATCTTCTATTTTTTGCAGCGTGGAATTACGTGAAGTGGGTCTGATTTCGGAGCGGATCAATGTTTGTATCAACGCTTGGCACTCGGCAATGCCTGCGTTTGCGTGCAAGGGTGCCAACAAAATCAGCAACAACCATGAAACTGTTTTTTTAATGGAGCGGCTTGCCACTGGGATCCCACTGTACTTTGGGCTTGGGTAGAAACTTTTCAAAGTCTTCAAGAGCATTTTTGGGGGCTTTTTCGTTGGGAGTAGTAATACACCACCCGTTGCGGCAATGTTTCCCCCAATCCTGCACGTTCTCAGCACCTAGAGCAGAGATCACTTTTCGCTCCAAAAGATTCGTTAAAAATTGTTGGGACTCTAACTTATAGGGGTAATGCAGCTTTTGACCCCGCATAGTTTCGATGGGAAAATCATCATCTACTGTTTCTGCACCACAACTGCAGAAGACTACTGGTGCTTCATCCCAGGAAATATCTTTGATACATTGAATGATCTCTTTAAAAGTTTCTTTGTTCTTGGGAAAATGCTCCCATTTTCCTTCTGTGACTCGAAAGCCTAAAATCTTTCCTAATCCAATAGAAATTCCATTTGCATGACCCGCAATTTCAATCACGGAACAAGATTTGGGTCCTAATTCCTTCTTGATAGTTTGACAGGCCTTTAAAAATTCTTCAGAGTTTTTTGCGACATTATCCGTAAACTTAGGTATGACTTTCACCCGAGAAGTGTTCACCCATCCTTCTCCTTCAACAGAATCTTCGCCTTGAAATAGACATTTCTGCGGGTGCCCTAAGATCTTCTGATTGAATTCAATTTCTTCTGGAGTCGATTCCCCGGACAATCCTGGAATATGAGAAGGACCCGTGGGCTTCTTGGTTCGGTAACCGTAATCGGAGTTTTTCAGGACTCTCGCCCGATGCGCATGAGACCCTGAGGGTTCGTCTGAGAAGGAAACCCCCACAATGAACCCAAAAACTGCTGCAGGTATAATCCACCATTTC
Source organism: bacterium (assembly GCA_009927045.1). Classification (GTDB taxonomy): domain Bacteria; phylum Bdellovibrionota; class FAC87; order UBA2466; family UBA2466; genus RFNO01. The sequence continues at coordinate 4,014 of RFNT01000263.1, forward strand.
ATGCGCTCTGACCGCTGCAAAACCAGAACCAATCCGTGCAGTCTTGAGGTCTACGTATACGAGGCAAGGAATACAGAACGCTCTTTGTCTTTTTTTGAGCTTTTGCTGTTTTTTTGATGGGCAATTGACTAGTGAGTTCTATAATTCCCGGTCTGTGTCTTCTCGTTTTTTTATAACAGTCCGCTGGGCCGCTCTCAGTGGGGTCTCTGGAGTTTTGGCCGGAACCTCTGCTTCACTTTTTCTGTTTTTGCTCGACGGAGCCACTCGCTTTCGAGAACTCCACTCTCAGATCATTTTTTTTCTTCCTCTGGGTGGATTATTTATCGGATATCTCTATCAACGGTGGGGAAGAAAAACCCAACAGGGCAATAATTTAGTGATCGATCAAATTCTGGAACCCACTGAGCGCATCCCCGCGCGGATGGCTCCTCTGGTTTTGTTGAGCACCGTGCTCACTCATTTTTTGGGAGGTTCAGCCGGCCGAGAAGGAACGGCAGTCCAAATGGGGGCCTCGTTATCAGATCAGCTAGCGCATTTTTTTAAAGTGCCCTCCAGGGAACGAAAAATTTTGCTCATCACCGGAGCAGGAGCAGGTTTTGGAGCCGCGATTGGAGCCCCATGGGCAGGCATCCTGTTTGGGATGGAAATGTTACAAGTCGGCAAAACTCGCTGGATTGCGCTCTGGCAAAGCGGGATTGCTTCCTGGACAGCTTTTGTGATTACTCACTTTTTGCACGCTCCGCATACCCAGTATCCAAAAGTGCTGGCTCCCCCGGCTACAGTGACTCTTTGTATAGGAGTTTTAGTGCTCAGTTTGGGATGGGGATTCTGGGCTCGAGCCTTTTCATGGTTGATGCATCATTTTGAAAAATGGATAGCCCTGGGATTGCCGTCCTTACCACTTAGAGGCGCCATCGGAGGCGTACTGATTCTGGTTTTGGTCTTCGGATTGGGAACGGAACGGTATTTGGGATTAGGCATTTCAGTGATTCAGGCAAGTTTTGAAATTCCAGCTCAACTCTGGGATCCCATTTTAAAGCTTATTTTCACTCTCATCACTTTGGCTTCGGGATTTAAAGGCGGTGAATTTATTCCCTTAGTCTTTATGGGCTCAACCCTCGGAAGTGCCCTCTCCCCAGTTTTTGAAATGCCTCCGGCGCTCGCGGGAGCTCTGGGATTTGCAGCTGTTTTTGGAGCTGCCTCGAATACCCCCTCGCCTGCACTGTGATGGCAATGGAGCTCTTCGGTTGGGGCATCGCCCCTATGCTTTTGTAGCATGCTGGGTGAGTTATTGGGTCTCCGGAAACCGCGGTATTTATAAGAGCCAGCGCATTCATCGGTCGAAGCCTTTTGGGGCACTTTGACTAACCTGTAGACAGCCAGAGCACAGCATTTAGGCCTAAGACTGTTGGCATACGCCGTTGCAAACCCTGGGTCAGCGTCTCCTCTGAGGAGACGTTCGGCAGAGGGGTTTTTGTGGGACGTAAGTGGTTCAATCAGAGTCTAGTCCTGATAGGGCTAGCGCTATCTTTCCATCAGATCTCAGTAGCGGACTGTGATCAAGCGCTTGGACGATTAGCACCCCTAGCTCGCTGGAATATGCGTGAGCACAACCTCAAGCTCACCATCCGTGACTTATTTCCCGAAGACTATGTACGACAAGTTGAAGAAGATAAAGGACCGTTCAAACTCAGAGTTTCTTTTTCTGATCGCGACCACTCGGTTGCCTTGATGGGGTATGTGGGATCCAATATTTATGTCCGTGTGAAACTATTCGAAGATCAAAAAAATCCTGGAGCCATGATTGTAGACCAATTGAATTTGCAGGACCCGCTTCGCGCCAAAGAAAAAGAACAGCTAGGCCCGATCAATCAGGAAAAGGACTTCCTCCTCAAGTGTTCCGACACGTAAAAGAAAGACTTTTTGAAATAGCTAAAGCGGGCGGATTTACAGAAATTAGAACCAATAGCCAACAACACTATGCTGTAGTGATGCTGTATCGGCGTTTTGTGGGGATGGAACCAGCCAGTGATAAATCCAAAGAGATCTTGGATTACTTGGACGACTTATATGCCTTTGCCCGAAAAGAACTCCCTGAAGATCAGCGTCCCAAAGACATTGAAGAATTCACTCGTTGGCTGGGCACAGGCGAATTGGATCCGGCGGGCCTGACTGAGAAGCGCTTATTTCATCTGCAAAATTATTTCAACACCGGCAAAATTGATCCTTCCTTTCAGTTGCTTAAAAACAAAAAGGGAATCATTGTGGGAGCGCTGTTCAACACTCCGGAAAAAGACGCGGCAAACATCGTGTTTTTTGAATATACCCAAGGCACACCTCAAGTCCTCAATTGGTTCGGACTCGCTTATTCCTATGCGTTAGAGCTGGTAAGAAAACTGTAGTTTACTCGTCTTTACCCTTCCGCTAGGAATGGGGCATGGCACTCCCTCAACATTCTCCGGCTTTTCGAAAACGACGTGCATTGAACTGGCTGACTCTCGGGCTGACTTATTCGGCTATGTACATGGGCCGATACAATTTATCTTTTGCCAACAAAGCGCTATCTGACACTTTTGGTTGGGATAAAACGCAGTTGGGCGCCATCATCACAGCCGGTCTTTCTATTTATGGCTTCTCAGCTATTTTCAATGGACCTATAGCAGACAAAATTGGGGGCCGGAAAGCCATGCTCATTGGTGCTAGCGGGACCGTGCTCTTCAATTTTCTTTTTGGCATGGGAGCTTACTTTGGCTTTTTAGGCCGCGGCCCCGTGCTACTCGCTTATTTCATGTCCATGTGGGCTTTGAATTCCTATTTTCAATCCTTCAGTGCACTGGCCCTCATCAAAGTGAATGCCAGTTGGTTTCACTTACAAGAGCGGGGAGTTTTCTCCGCTATTTTTGGATCGATGATTCAAAGTGGTCGTGCACTCATTTTTCTCGTAGGGGGAATCCTCGTAACCTGGCTCCCTTGGCAATGGGTGTTCTTTGTACCCGCAGTCATCATTGCCTGCATGGCTGGTTGCACCTTCCTGTGGGTTAGGAACCATCCCGAAGATTGCGACTTACCTCATTTAGATGTTGAAGATGCCAGCAGCGGAGATACGGGTCCGGTGACTGTCCGTTATGTTCTGGAAAAAGTACTGAAGAACCCCATCACCCTGACAATTGCAGTC
>RFNT01000116.1 GCA_009927045.1 bacterium
AAACCAGGCTGTATGCCTATCGAGCGTCGCAGCTAAAAAATCTTTAGCGACGCACTCTCTTCCGCAGTAGGGTACTGGTCGGTACCGTTCTGGGAACCGTAGTGCGTGAGGGAGGAATTCTTCCACCCACGACTGCGGGTTGATTCGGCGTCACGGTTCCTGGGTTCACAGGTTGTCCTGGGAATCGAGGAACTTGTGTCCAATTGGGCGGCACTGTTCCCACGCCCACTGTGGGCATATTGGGTAAACAAGCTCCAATGGGCTGCTGAACAAGTCCCGTAGGTGTTCTCACCGTGCAGGGACGAGCCAACATCGTTCCTAATCCTAAAGTCGGCATCGGAGTCGGAGCCGCTGTGGAGCACACCAAGCACGCCGAGGTACGCTGGATACTCCAGTCAGTCCTCCACCCATCAATCCGCCACCCATCGGCATCATGGGAGGCATCATTGGCATCATCGGTGGATAAGGCATTGGAGGCGGTACAATCGGTGCAGTCACCGTTGAGCTGTACGTTCCAAATCCTAACGACAATCCGAAAGGTCCTCTTGCAATCGGCACTGGTGCAATCGGGGCAGGGCCACCAACAACAGCCCGTCTGGGCACCGGACGAGGAGCTGGGATAAAAGGCACATTATTCTTGGGTGCAGGTGCAGGTTGCTCGTAGCGCCGTGGTTGGTAGGGCGCTGGTTGATAAGGCACCGGCTGATAAGTCGGTTTGGGCTGAGGAGCCGGTGCAGGCGCTGGAGCCGGTTTGGGCGCAGGCGTGTACACAGGCTTGTCCTCTGCAATTTTCTTTGGAGCTAAAGGTTGATAAATTTCTTCTTCCTCAATGGATTCTTCCACAGATTCTTCATAATCAGAGCGTGATTGTTTTCCATGGGAAGTAGCAGGCTGAGAAGCTTCTTTCTTCGCATCGCTTTTATCTTTAGAGTCCTTTTTCTCTTGAGTTTCTAACTTCACCTGACAGAGATCTGAAGCTTTCACTTTCTTTAAAGTTTTAATGAGCTCAGAGTTCTCTGCGATGGCCGAATCGGTTTCCAACGACTTGCCACCGAAAGTCTCAAATAAGTAAGCTAAACTCTCAGCGGCTGCTAAATCATGAGTGAACAGATCTTTTTCAGTGAGATCGGTTCGCTTTTCCTTCTCTTTGAAATAGGCGCTGAGTTCAGATTTACATGCAACAAGTGCCTTTTTAGAAAGTTTAATTTGATATTCATTCTGTTCGAGTTTGCTCTTAGAGACAGCCGGATACAGAAGGTCATTGATCAAACAAGCATCCAGCGCTTGGACGAGTAAAGTGGCGCTATCATCGATGCCCTTGCACTGTTTTTCAACAGCATTTCGATAAGTCTCTAATTTGCGGACCGATTCAGCTGCAGACTTCAGTTGAAAGTGACTGAGGTTTGCAGTGATCTCATCGCCGTTGAGGATAGTGGAGGGAGCCGCGTCCTGAGAGGAGCTGACCCATTTTTCCAGTTTGTCTGCAAATAGGTCATACTTGGACTCCACCTCTTGAAGCCGAGGTTGTCCGGGTTGAGTGATCGGCGCTTTCTTTTCCAGATCCCCAGTGGGGGCATGCGCTGCGGGTTCTTGTCCGGCTGCCATCAATGGGAAGACGACACTCAGAATAAGCCAATTGATTTTTAAGGTGCGACTTGTTTTTTTCATATTCCACTTCCAATAACGTACAAAGACGTTGCCAGTTTTGGGGAGGTAAGTTGCAGGAAGTGGGCCACTGGCCTTGCAGCCTATTTTGGCTCGATGGAATACTCAGTGAACACAGCTAAAAAAAAGTCAAAGTTTTGTGCAGCAAGAAATAAGATCTTAAATTAGCTTAGATTTTATGATTCTCAACTTAGAAACAGGGTTCGACAAAAGCTGTCACAGAAGACAAGAAGTCTTCATTCACAGGCGGCAATCCAGCCCGAGTGAGTGAAGCGATAGATGCTATTGCGATCCCCCCTGCCAACTTCGGGAATTTCTGCCGATCTTAAATAGATCGCTGCCGAGTCTGGATCAACGGACAGTGTTTTGAAGTTAGGTAAATCCGCAGCATACGGTTCTAAGTTGAATTCAAAAACGAGTTCAGGTTGAACCGTATTCAATCGGACCACAGAGAGACGGTGAGGTTGTTCAGAAGCAACTATCACACAGTGACCCCACTGAGTTAAAGCGCGGGGATGGGTTCCTGGGAGGGGGATGGTTTTTTGGAGTGCCGGATTCTTTCTATCGATCAAAATCAGTTTTTCTCCAAAATACTCACCTGTAGCCAACCAGGGGCTCTTCTGTAGGGCCAAAATATGGGAAAGCCCATCGCGGACTCTATTAAAAACGCGCTCTACTTCAAAGGTCGCGAGATTGACCCGCACAATGTTTTCATCGCCAAACTTAAAGCTGTTGCGCTCCAACACCCAGAGTGAGTTTTCCGCTACCTGCAGTTTTCCAGGACCGGAAATGGTTATGGGCAATAAACGGGTTCCAAAGGCATTTATTTCTACGATGCCACGCTCGCCGGTTTCGTTAAAAAACTGGCGGTCGGGAGTGCCCGCAAACTCTTCTACTTGATACTTTGTAGAAATAGGATTCACTTCCAATTCGATATTGCCATTTTTTAGACGAGCTGTTGTGGAATAAGTGATCCATCCCTCTAATGTGTGGGCTTTACCCATCACTACGATGCGATCAGCGTCTAGCGGGTACAAACGTTCTACCGAGTGAGGAACGGAAATGCTTGAAACCAATTTTTCCCCGCCCATCGTCCGCAATTCTAAGCGGTGCTGTCTACGATGGTTCACAACATTGTATCGGCCTAACCACAGGGCACTCTGATGAAACACCATCGGTGCATAAGGCTCGGTAGTGTTAAGGGTCTCTATTTTGGTCATCACAATTTGATGAGCCTGGAGAGTGGTGGCAAAGAGTAAACAAAAAATGAATTTCATAGGGTTTTTCCTGTGGGAATAGTGTTAATCGAAGATGACAAATACCGCCAGTGCTATTAACTTCTTTTCATGGCAAAAATTGCGATTGCCGGCGCCAGCGGCTTTGTCGGTAAAAATCTTATCCAACAGCTGAAAGCCAATCATCAGATCCGAGCTTTGGGGCGCAGTCAGCAGAAGTCTTCAGAGACTGCGGTGGAATGGAAGGTTACTGAGCTTTTTTCTGCTACCAGCACTACAGACGCTCTTCGAGGCGTGGATGTAGCCATTTACTTAGTGCACTCGATGTTGCCATCTTCTCGCCTTTTCCAAGGCAACTTTCATGATACAGATTTGTTATTAGCGGATAACTTTGCAACAGCTTGCCGAGAAAACCAAGTCAAACAGATCATCTATTTAGGCGGACTGGTTCCCGAGGGGTATATTTCTCCACATTTACAAAGTCGGCAGGAAGTTGAAGGCGTGTTGGCGTCCTCCGGAATCCCGGTCACTGTGCTGCGAGCAGGAATGGTGGTGGGCCCGGGTGGATCCTCGTTTGAAATTCTGCGCTCGTTGGTCAAAAAGCTTCCCGTCATGGTTTTGCCCAAATGGACACAGAGCAAAACCCAAGCTGTATTTATAGATGATGTCGTCGGCGTGATTTCTGAAGCTGTTTTGAACCCCGACTTCATGAATAAAACCTTAGATGTGGTAAATGGCGAGAGTCTCACCTATGAAAGCATCCTCAAGAAAACAGCTCAAGTTCTAGGACTTAAGCGAGTGATGTTTCCAGTGCCCATTGCTTCAACGGGGTTTTCTAAACTGTGGGTTCAAATTTTTGGAAATTCAACTTATGAGCTTGTTTCGCCTCTGATTGATAGTTTGCTCTGTGATTTGCCACAACTGAATCCCTCAAGGGAAGTGGCTCCTTTGATTCGTTACCCCCAGTTCACGGGAATGATTGAAGAGACGCTCAAGCGAGATGCAGGAGTACCGGTCGCGCGCCCACGTCGGCGAGTCACTCATGAAGATAGCGTCCGTTCGATTCAACGATTGCCTTCTGTTGAGTTAGATACGCATGGAATCGCTATTGAGTATATGAAATGGCTTCCCAGTTTTTTTCCGGCGCTGATTCAAGTCAAAAGCTCTGAAGCCACTCAACGCGTGGAATTTTATTTCACTTTTTTGAAAAAACCGTTACTCATTCTCCAGTTTATTCAGGAAACGCTCGGCATTCATCGCGAAAAATTTCATATTGTTGGGGGTATTCTTTCAAAAACCAGTCATACGGGTTGGCTCGAATTTCGACAAATCGATCATAAAAAATACACGCTCGCTTCCATTCATGAATTTGTGCCGCGATTGCCGTGGCGATTGTATGTGATGACTCAAGCGCCTTTGCATCGCCTCGTGATGTTCTTTTTTGGACGTCATCTGAAACAAATCGCTGGCCAGAAAAGCAAATAAAAACAACATCTTAAAGTCTTTTCTTGACTCTCTTTCTGCTTCGTAAAAGAGTGGGCGCCCATGGCCAATTTCGTCAATATTTCTGCGTACCAGTTCTGCGAGTTAAAAGAACTCAAGCCCTTGCGGGAAGAACTGAAAAACTTAAGTGACCAGCTCAAACTCAAAGGAACCATTCTCCTCAGTCATGAGGGCATTAACTTATTTGTTGCGGGCACCGCTGCTAGCATTGAAACCTTAGTAAAACGGATTCGGCAAATTCCCGGGCTTGAGACCCTGACACCAAAAGAGAGCCTCAGTGAAGACCAGCCCTTCAATCGGATGCTGGTGAAAATAAAAAAAGAGATCATTGCGTTTGGTGTTTCGGGAATAAATCCCGCCAAAAAACCTGCGCCCAAAATTGCACCCGCTGAACTCAAAAAATGGCTGGATGAAAAACGGCCGTTGACGTTGTTAGATACGCGCAACGAATACGAAATCAAGTTGGGCACCTTTAAAAATGCAGTCAACCCCCACATTCAGCACTTCAGAGATTTTCCACAGTTTGTAGACACACTTCCTGAACACTTGAAACAAGAACCCGTAGTGATGTTTGCACCGGAGGCATTCGCTGTGAAAAAGCAGGGCCTTTGATGGAAATGAAAGGGTTTAAGAATATTTTTCAATTGGATGGCGGAATCCTCAAGTATTTTGAAGAGGTGGGGAACCAGTATTATGACGGTGACTGTTTTGTGTTTGATGGGCGAGTGGGGGTCGATCCCGCTCTGGAAGAAACCCCGCATAAGTTGTGTTTTTCTTGCTTAACGCCGCTCTCGGCAGAGGACCAAAAAGCAGCTACTTACGTTCCTGGAAAGTCTTGCCCGTATTGTTTTCAGAAGCCACACGAAAAAATGAGTCTCCGGCTCCAAGAACGGCAACAAGAGTTGAACAAGCGTCTTGAGATCTTGCCGGGAGAAAAGCCTTACCAGCAAAGAAGGCCCATTCGCATTCCTCAACAGTGGGACGGAGCAAGTCTGTTAGATTCCGTTTCGGCCATTCTGAAGCATGTTTCTCGTGAAGAGTGGCAACGCGAGATGGAACAAGGACTTTTTGAGATGGAGAATGGCGAAAAAGTAGGCACTTCTCAGCGCGTACGAGCTGGGGAGCGGTACTATCATGTGTTGCCTCAGGCGAGTGAGCCCCCCATCAGTAAAGACATTCGCTTGATCTATGAAGATGAGGCATTGATTGTGGTCGATAAACCAGCGCCTCTTCCAGTGCATCCCAGTGGGCGTTTTCAAAGAAACACGCTTCAGTATGTGCTCACCCAAGTGTACTTACCCCAAGTGCCTAAGCCCGTGCATCGGCTGGATGCCAATACAACAGGAGTTTTGGTTTGGGCGAAGACGAAGACTTTCGCGCGATTTCTTCAGAAGCAATTTGAGGAAAAAACGGTGGAGAAAATGTATTGGGTGAAAGTTCAAGGGCACCCTGAAAATGACCACTTTATTTGCGAAGTGCCGATCAGTTCAGAAGTGGGTTCAGTGGGTTCTCGCGATGTGGATCTGGAGAATGGACTTTCGGCCATCACACACTTTCAAGTTCTAGAACGTTTCAAGGACGGTACAGCTCTTTTGCAAGCAAAGCCGGTCACGGGTCGAACCAATCAGATCCGAATCCATTTATGGTACTTGGGATTTCCAGTCTGTGGAGATCCTTTGTATTTGCCGCATAAAAAAATGGGATCGTTTCAGACGTTGTCGACAAGCGATAAGCCCTTGTGTTTGCACGCCCATAAAATCAAATTCCGACATCCGGTTTCCCGTCAGCCTTTTGAAATTGAATCGCTTCGCGTGCCGTGGCTATGAAGCTTTTCTGGGGCGAGCATTCCAAAGGAGAATCATTAAAAAAGCCCCAACAACGGAGAATGTGATCATGCTGGGTCCCCAAAGGCCCCAACCAAAAGTCTCCAAAAGCCAGCCCATTCCCAATCCGACGATACTGCCTCCTAAATATTGCATCCCATCGAAAATGCCAGCAGCAGTGGCAGCAGCTTTCTTGCCACCAAAATCCATGGAAGCTGTTCCGGAAAGCATCGAGTGTACGATACTGATTGCAAATGAATTCCCAACAAAAGCAGCAATCACTGCGGTCATACTCGGCGCTTTCCAAATAACGCTTAAGCAAACAATTTGAGTGAGGTACCCTAAACACGCAACCGGCGTTCGTCTGCCCCGAAAGAGCCAATCTGAGACGGTTCCAGCAAAAAAGGCTCCGAGAATTCCTGCAATGACCACTGAGAAAGCG
>RFNT01000162.1 GCA_009927045.1 bacterium
ACAAGTTAAATTTTTGATCCCTTTTTTTACTAAAGCAGCAATACAATTTTCAGGAATACCACAAAGTCCAAAGCCACCCAGGGCCAAAACAGCTCCATCCCCAATGGGAGCCACTGCCTCTTCCGCTGTTTTTACGACTTTATTCATAGCCCCACTATAAACTGATCCGGGGTGTATCGTAAATCTTCTTTCTCAAGGCGCGTGATGGGTTGTTTTTAATGGGGTCCCGCGGAGTCTCACAAAATCTTGGAGTTGTCGCCGTATCTCATGAAACGCCTGTCGGATTGCAAGATAGCAGTCCTCATGTGCAAAATGAGCCGCAGGAGTGCGGGTAACTACAAGTTCTCTTCCAGGTAAAACGAGGCGGATACTGATCCGAAAATGGTTTCCTTGGTGGTGACTGTGGTGAGGAGCATCTACAACAACCCGACAACTGGTCAGTCTTGGATAAAACTTTTGAAGTGCATCGGCCTCTTGCAGAATCAAGTCTTTCACAGCTTCAGACTCAGGTAAATTTCTAAATGTAATCTGTAGGGGAGTTTGCATGATGAGTCTCCAGTGGAGGGAAGTGCAAACTTAAGACCAAACGGATTATTGATGAGTGAACAACAGCGCCATATTGGTTGGGAGTGGGTGGGAGTACCGGACCAGCTTGAGCCCTTTAGTCCCTGCTATCTGGGATAACCATTCTTTTGTATACAAGTTAATGTGGATACCAAAAAAGAATTTTTCGATACGATAAAAAAGACCCCCAGGCCCTTTTCTCGGACACAAAATGACAAGTCGTCCCCCCGGCGCCAGTAAGTCACACAGATTTAAAAAAGCTCGCTCGGGCGTCATTACAAAATCGAGAACGCCCGCACATACCACTCGGTCATATTTAATTTGAGTGTTGATGGTCTCGATATCGGCTACTTCAGCTCGGTCCACTTTCCCCTCTAATCGTTTGACCATGCCGGGGCTCATATCGACTGAGTGTACTTTCATGCCTGCCTGCTTGGCTAAAAGAGAATAGAAGCCAGCACCACATCCCACATCAATCAATGAAGCTCCGGATTCATCGAGTGCAGCGAGCTCGAGTACCGCGGCTCTCTCGCGTTCCCTGGGAATTTTCAAAATTCCTTTGGAAACAGTCCCGTCATAATCTCCGGAAACACTTTCAAAATAATCGATGGCTTTTTTCTTGTCTCCAGCTCGTACGCGGAATTCTGTCTTTTCAAGAGCACTGGTTGAGTTCAATCCAAAAAATCGAATGAGGGCCACTAGACCTGTCAGCATCAAGAGAGCAAACATTTGAATACCATGATGAGCCGCCGCTATTGCAACCGAAATCACGGGGTGGGCTCCTAATTGCCCCAAACCAAAAACCAAAGCTGCTTCAAAGGGGCCCAAGTTGGCAAAAGAGATGGGAACTGCAATCATCAAATTCAACACGAAGAGCAAGAAAACGGATTGATCAAAGCCTATTTTGAAGTTCTGTGCTGCACAAAGGATTTGAAGGGCCCACGCTTCGCACATCCAAGCCGCTACCCCTATCGCCAGAGCAAGAAGAGCGCGTTTCGGACTGAGGATACCGCCCAAGCCTGTTTTAAACTTATTCCACCAAGCAGCCAGCTTATGGAACCACTGCTTTGAAAAAAAATAAACGAACAAGACCAGAAGAGTGAGTAGGCCCAGAGCTATCCAAAGAGCTGCAGAAGGGATGGGGACCGATAATTGGGCTTGCGAAACCCGATGCGCCCCACTGATAAAAATTAAAAGAATGAGAGCCACGATATCAACCAGCTTATCCGCTACGATCACTCCTGCAGCAGTGAGCAACTCTTGAGAATGTGAAAGAGAAACGGGTTGGGGAGACGCTTTAGAAAAAATGACTGCCTTGAGGAAATCACCCGCTCGCGCTGGCACAAATGTGTTCACAGCTTGTCCGTAAAACACGCCGTGAATTACAGAAAAGACAGAAATTCGGTGACCCGAAGGGAACAAAGCCCAAATACGAAGGGCCATGAAAAGATTCTGTAAAGCAACACAGGACAGAGCGATGAGAAGTGCGCGCGGACCAAATCGGAAGAGAGTTTCCAGCAGAGCTTCTCGAGAAAAGCCCTGGGCGGACGAAAAATACCAACCTAGACCACTGAGCAGCAAAACTGAGAAGAGAATTTTCCAGCCCCAATTTTTAGAAAGCGTCATGGACCGAAATTATAGTCCAGTCTCGCTCGCTGCCCAAGCCCTCTTTACGGAATGGGAACTTTAACTGGAAGTGCTCCGGGGACTCTCCATTTCGGATCTTTGGGATCAATAAAAAGCCAGTGCGTATGGCCGTCGACAGAAGTCGTCTCAATGTGGATTTTCTGGAGCCCTTTTAGTTGGGAATAATGGTCAGGAGTTAACTGGAATTCATGCGTTTTTCCGGAATGCCCATGCCAAAACGGATAAATCAATGGTTGATTTTCCAAAATGTCGTCCACTCGGATGATTCCAGTTTTTGGCCCCAGAGTTCCATCCATATAGAGAGCTATCGCATAGGTATCATAGAGAATGACGTAATCGTCATCTTGTGAATCCAATTCTAAGGCCCAACCAAATCGGGCGATAGTCCCGACCCCGAAAGCAGCGAGTGCTAAGTTTTTCATAAGATCCCTTCTGGTGATGAGCATCTGAATTCTCCTAAAAAGGTGTGTATTTCCAATCGTGTGGAATCATTTTGTAAATCGTGTTGGGTTGTTCGGCTGGTGCTAAGTACTCCACCAGTCCTGAATCTAAAAAGTCTCTTCGAATACGTCTGTTATCATCATTGAAATTTTTTATACTACCGTCAGGTTTGAGAAAGGCTTGCGTTTCAAAAGGATGCCAAGAAAAAATTTGATCTTCACCCCAAAGTTCGCCGTAGGCCAAGAGGGCACTGTGGAAATCACCGATTTGTCGTCCTGCATGCTCATGACAACGATTGCAGGATTGATCGTTGATTGGAAAAACACCTGCCTCATAGTTTCTAGGTACAATTGAGTCGTGGGCAAGAGTGCTGGGGGTATGCACCCCTTTTCCACTGCTCTCCCTCCATACTTGGTGATTCGCTAATTCAAAAACATGAGTGCTCAACAGCTTTTTTACGAGTGACCTATTATTAAAGTCAGGAAGTACGTCAAGCGCCCCTTCAGGTGCCGAAAATGTATTGCTGAAGTGTTGGGATTTCATGGGGTATGCGCTCAAGCTATTTGCTTGCTTCAAGTGATTTACGATTTTTTGCAAATGAGTATCTTGATCCCAGTTTGGAACAGCGCTTTCAATTCCGGTGATGAGTCGAGAAGGGGTGAGGAAAGGGCGATAAACATCATTGGTCCATCCTTCGAGAGTTCGGGTTTTGATTCGAATTTCAAAAACTCTGAGTTCACCATCCGTAAATTGGATCATGAGGATTTCACCGATTTGAGTGCCTACTGGGAAGACCCAGTGGAATCGGGAAAAAGAAGCGCGCCACAGGGCAACCGGCAAAAACTGCTGTCTGGAATCGGTCGGAGGAATCCAAACATTGATTTTAACGACATTGTCGGAGTGATCGACACCTCCGGTGCCAAAAGGAAAATGGAACACTCCCTTTTTTGCAAACAAACTTTCCCAACCTCCGGGGACTGCTAGGTTTATAAATGAGCGATCAATGGTATTAGGACGAAACCCCCGAGGATCTCCTAGGGAATCTTGGTACCCCGGTATGATAATCGTGGCGTCGTAAAAAATGGCTCGATTGCTCAAGAGAAGTTGATTCAAATACTCATTCGAGGTTTTTGGAAGGAGTGCGCGATAGTGAGCGACTTGCTCTGGGGGCATCAATTGAGGCAACGAAGGGGTGGCCCCCATCAGTTTCTGAGAAAGGAAAAGAAATAAAAAAGGGGAGATGAGGAAGTGCATACTTTTCATTGTGAGGGAGAGCGGAACAGAAGAGGTGGCTCTTCACGGTAAAAAATTAACAACTGTGAATGAGCTGGCTTGGAAGAATTCCATTGCGTGAATAGAATCAGGAACTTGACACGGTTCTCAGGAGCTTTTCAGAAAAACTCCAACCATTTCTACATGACTGGACCACAAAAACTGGTCAATCACCTGGACTGATTTGAAGAAATAGCCCCCTTGGACCAATGCATGGGCATCTCGCGCAAACGTGGCGGGATTGCAGGAAATACTCACGATAGTGGGACAATGAGATTGAGCAATCCAACGCGCTTGCTCGAGGCAGCCCGCTCGCGGAGGATCCAAGACCACAGTTTCAAAGGCTTTCAGTTCTTTTGATTTGAGCGGGTTTAAAAAGAGATCCCGTCGAAAAGCTTGGAGAGGGAAGTTTTTGGCCGCTTTTTTGAGATTGTTGACAGCATGTAAGTTCCACTCGAAGGAGCTGACAGGACCTCGGCTGAGAAGCGGGCCGGAAAAAGTGCCTGCCCCAGAAAAGAGATCAGCGATGGAAGAACTGGGGGATACCGCTTGAAGAACTGCTTGAGTTAAGGCCATTTCCCCCTCAACCGTTGGTTGTAGGAACGACGCGGGCGGCAGTGCCACTCGCAGTTCTCCAAAATGAGCCTGGAGTTCTCGAGGTTGATAGAGAATTTGAATTCCTTTTTTGGTTTTTAAAGCGAATCGATCGAGCAAATCAGATTCAATGAGCGCTGTTAGGAATTCTTTTTTTGTTTTTTTGGGTTCGGTGAGTACTGCTTCATATTGGTTTCCGATTTTTTGTAAAAAGAGATCCAAGACTTCGCCTTCTTGCACTAAAGCAGATAAAAAAGGCTCCAACGCTTGTTTCCGTTCTAAGAGATCTGGCAAAGCCACTTCACAAGAAGCAATGTGAGAAAGATGCTGTGACCGTCTTTGATAATAACCCGCAATCAGTTTTCCTCGGTTTCGTGTCAGGGAAAAAGTGGCTCGACGTCGGTTAGCACCTCCTAGAAATAGAGATGGCAGCCAGCTCGCCGGTTTGAGCTTCCATTTGTTTAGAGCGAGTCGTACTTTTTCTTCTTTCCAGCTTTGGTAAAAATCTTTTGAGATGTGTTGGAGCGTACAATTCCCACACTCCTCAAAATGACGACAAGGCGGGTTCACGCGGAGTGGAGAAAGTTCATGAAATTGTAGCGGTTCTCCTCTGAATATCCCTTTTGCATCTTTCTTAACGGAAGCGTCAAGCGTATCTCCGGGCGCTGTTCGATCCACATAGACAATTCCGCGGGGTAAATGAGCAACACCATCGCCATGGGGTCCTAGCCGTTCAATGTGTAAACGAGTCTTTGCCATGAAAGCGGCAGAGCAATCAGTGAGCGTAACGACGGAGTTGGTCCACAATCACCTGAGAGAAGAAGCGACGAATGCAGGAATAAAAGCCGGGTTCCGAAACGACCTGACTTCGACAATAGAACTGATAGGCGGGACCATTCACTGTAAAGTAAACCTGTGCATGCGCCACAGTCCCTTGATAAGGAGTTACAAATTGAATTTGATCTCGATTAAACGAGACTGAGTGGCGATAGCCTCCGTTAGGGTTTTTAAACACCAGCGTGGAGCCTCCCCAACCGTTTTCTTCGTCATAGTAAGCCAGTAAACCTGCGCGCTGACTGACAACTGCTTTCAGAGCCGGTACTTGAGGACGGGGCAAGCTCGGGTGCCAAGGATTCATTTCCCAAAGCCCGTAGTATCGCAGCTGACTCCAAACCTCTTGAATCGTTTGGTAACCGAGTTCGGAAAAACTGGAGGGCCTAGCAGCGAAAGCAGGACTTGCACTGCACACCATGAACGCACCTAAAAAAAATCCTATTAGAGCTTTCTTCATGGGAGTCCCTCCCGAATTTTAATGTTTAGTTATTCAACGACTGGAGCATTAATGGCTTCCCAATCTTTTTGGGAAACAAACTTGGTGAGCTTCATGCCGTCCACCAAGGCTCTCAGAACATAACGGATTTGAGTAGTGCCATTTTTGTTTTGTCGTTTCAATGTTGCCTTTTGAATTTGATTCTCAGGAACAGAGACCTTACTTCGAGTTTTAACATTGTAGAATTCCACGCTCATTGGCATTTCTCCTTTTGCTAGGTCATATAGTACTTTGCCGGGCCCTGTCGAGCATAAATAAATATTTAGAAATCTTGACTCGCTCCGGCGAAAAGAGCAAAAGAAGGTTTTTGTTGAGGGTCCATTTACCGTGAATCAACTTCAGTTCATCGATTTCTTCGTCATCTTTCTTTATTTTGCAGGGGTTTTGGGAGTGGCTTGGTGGGCATTCCTCCAGAATAAGAATGAGAGTGAAGGGTATTTTTTGGCGGGTCGCGACATGGGTTGGATTGCTGTAGGCACCAGTTTGTTCATGTCCAACATTGGCAGTGAACATTTAGTGGGACTTGCGGGAACCGGAGCTGCTTCTGGATTAGCAGTTGGACATTTTGAATGGTTAGCAGCTTTGATTCTTTTGGTGCTCGGTTGGCTTTTTGTTCCGTTTTATTTACGCAGTGGCGTGTATACGATGCCGGAGTTTCTGGGGCGAAGATATAACTCCGCGTGTCAGGGTTATTTCACTGCGATTTCTATCCTGGGATATGTCCTGACCAAAATCAGTGTGTCGCTGTATGCGGGCGGAATCATCATTCAAGAAGTAACGGGGATTGATTTGTGGGTGTCGGCCGGCGTGATTGTGATTGTCACGGGTCTTTATACGGTCATGGGTGGACTGCGGGCTGTGGTCTATACGGATATTCTTCAGACGGTCGTTTTATTTTTGGGATCCTTCGCATTGATGTTTGCGGGGTTGGAAGCGTTAGGGGGATGGCCCGAGTTAGTTGCTAAGGCTCCCGAGGGATTTTTCTCAATGTGGAAAAGTTCTGATCACACTGATTTTCCTTGGACGGGAATTGTCTTTGGAGCCCCTATTTTGGGAGTGTGGTACTGGTGCACCGACCAATGTATTGTTCAAAGAACTCTCTCTGCAAAAAACTTAGGACATGCCCGGGGAGGGACTATCCTTGCGGGCTATCTCAAAATTCTTCCAGTGTTTTTGTTTATTGTTCCTGGAATCATGGCGAGAGTTTTATTCACTGATATGGACGCCTCCACTGCCGATAAAGCCTTGCCGCGAATAGTGATGCATTTGCTCAGTCCAGGGATGAAGGGACTTTTCTTTGCGGCTTTACTGGCAGCGCTCATGAGTTCTCTCAGCGCTGTATTTAATTCGTGTTCCACACTCATTACATGGGATGTGTTTAGAAAATGGAAACCGGAAGCAAGTGAAGCCACTTTGGTTTCAGTGGGACGGTGGACAACGGGACTGCTCGCTGTTTTGGGACTCCTGTGGATTCCGTTCATGAAATACATTTCCTCTCAGCTGTATATCTATCTCCAAAGCGTGCAGGGATACATTGCGCCTCCCATCGCTGCATGTTTTCTTTTGGGCCTTTTTATTTCGCGGATTAATGGAAAAGGGGCCATTACCAGTTTACTCATGGGTTTTGCAGTTGGGATGTTGCGATTGGTTTTAGAATTAGTGAATGGACCTCAAAAAACTGGCTTGTTGGCAGGATCCTTTTGGGAAACCTTTGCCGAAATCAATTTCCTTCACTTTGCAGCGTTATTGTTTGTGTTCTGTTCTGTTGTGTTATTGGGAGTGAGTTTCTTGACCGAACCACCACGCCCGGAACAAATCCAAGGACTGACCTGGGCCCATCGAGGCAAGACAGTACAAACCAAAGAAACGGAAACGCGCGCACGCCATCGTTTGAATGAGGGATTGAGTCTTGCTCTAGTCGGAATTATTGCCACACTTTGGTGGCTCTTCCGTTAAGCGTCTTTCATTCCGCGGTGAGCGGTGCAATAGGGGATCAAAGCAATATGACGAGCCCTTTTAATTGCTGTCGCCAAATTTCTTTGTTCCTTTGCGGAAAGTCGTGTGATGCGAGCAGGGTTAATCTTGCCCCGATCCGTAATGAATCGACGGAGCAAATAGAAGTTCTTATAGTCAATAATTGTTTCGCCTAAATCAGTTTTTTTTCCTGATTTAAATTTGTTTTCTGGAACTCCCCCGTCTTTGCCTTGGGATTCCCCACCTTTTTTTGAAAATTCTTTTTCCATTTTAGATCTGCTCTCCCGTTGTTCTAGCAATTCGAGTTTTTACTTTTTTGCCATCTTTTTCGACCCATTGGTGACCAATGCGAGTCGGCTTGCCGGCTTTATCGACCAGCATGACATTCGAATATTGAATAGCGCCTTCTTTTGTTTGAATCCCGCCTGGGGCTCCTGGCTTTGCTTTTTCGTGGCGCTTTTGCATGTTGATGCCTTCCACGACTAAGCGTCCGTGCTTTCGGCTGACTTTGATCACTTTTCCAGTTTTGCCGCGATCTTTACCGACTCGGACTTGAACTAAATCACCTTTTTTAATTTTGAACCGCATTGACTTCCCTACCTGTTACTTCACCAGCACGTGCACCACGTCGCTTTTGAATTTCTCTTTTTAAACCTAATAAACGATCAGAAAGATTATCCTCTTTCTCCAACATGATGGCGCGTTCAATTCCCCCGCGTGCTTGAATGGTTCTCAAAGCTGCTGCGGATAGAGTCAAAGTGACGCTCTTTTTGAGTTCAGTGAGCTGCCACTTCTTCTTCACTAAGTTCGGTTGTAAAAACCGACGGGTTTTGATGTTCGAGTGACTCACTCGATTCGCTTTTTCGCGTCTTTTTCCAGTTAATTCACAAACTCTCGACATACGCTTCCTCGCTCTGCACTTGTTGCACGCTAACGTGCTGATTTTCAGGCCAGTTTTGGCCCCAAGAACAACCTCGTAAGTGGCAGAAGTGTTAACCTAAGTCGAAGGCCTTGTAAAGGCGAGCTTTCTAAAGACCAAACCCCCAGCCAATTTCGGGATAAAGAAAGTGGATTTTTGGGGCATGTACTTCTTTTCATCGGCAACGGCAGTAACATCTTCTACTGCGGGGGGAGCTTGGAAAACGATGAGATCCGCTTGGTCCCGAAGAGACCAGGTAAAATCGAAGTCCTTCTCATAGCGTATGAGGGTGCCTCGGTTAGAGTCTGTAACTCCGCAGAATTCTTTAAGAAAAAAACGGTCTGACCAAGTAACGCCCAAACGAGCCACGGAATCTCCCAATTCAGAACGGGTTTCAGCCCAATTTCTGGGAGTTAAGAGGAAGAGTTCCTCTGCGCGATAAACAATAAATTTTGGGCTCTCCTGATGAGAGGTCACGAAAGCGCGAGTGGCTTCCATAGAAACAGGGGTTATTTCAAATTGAGTTCGAACCTTTTCCCAATCCCAATGGGTGAGGGCCCCCTTTTTCAGCAGGCGATGGGTGGGGTAAATGATGAGGCCCGGATCGTACACATTGGCGATACAAAAAGTAGTGACAGCTGCTGGGTGCTCCCATCGGCCCTCAACCCCTAATTGCCGAGCATACATCAAGGCGCTTTCGTAACGGTGGTGCCCATCCACAATGTAAATGGGTTTCTGTTGGAAGAAAGCGGAAATCTCCTGGGCTTGACTCACTTCTTTTTTCCAAACCGTATGCACGACCCCATCTTCACTTTGTGCTTTTAGGAAAGGAGCTTCAAAAGACCAGTTTTCAAATTGGTTTGCCAAAAAACCTTCTGGGTCTTTCACCATTCCAAAAATATGACTCAAGTTGTAACCCGTGTTTTTTAAGAGCTCTAAGCGATCCGCTTTGTATTTTCCAAAAGTGTTTTCGTGTGGACGGATAATACCTTTTGAAAAATCCTCTAAACCAACCGCGCACAAAAGCGTATCTCGCTGATGGGTTTTTCCAAACGCTGTGAAATTTTGTCGATACAAAAAATAGCAAGGAGTCGGGGTTTCTTCGATGATGCCTTTGGCAAGCCACTGATCGAGGAGGGCTTTCGACGCCAAATAGTCGTCGCCCTCGTGCCGAGCTAAATCCACATGGGAGAAATTATAGATGCTTTTGTTTCTGTAGTTTTCTACTGCATCTGCCGGGATGGCGTCGTAAGGCGGGATGATGAGATCGCTCAGCTTAAATTTCCGGGGGTGGTAATGAGTGCCTTTAAAACCAACAACGTGAGACATAAGGAGAGCTTAGTTATCACGGTTGTTGAAAGACGGCAATGCCACCACCCCCGATACGGTCTATTTCTCGGGTTCTACCTTTTCTAAGAAAGGTCCAATGTTGGGAAGCGCAAAAAGTCGCCCAATTTCCAGAACAGCACTTTTAACCATCAAATAAGGAGGCACATCTAAAGGCGGAGCCCATTTAATTTGAATTCGGTTTTCTTTCAACGCGGCTCTCAAAGCTTTCATTTGAGCGGTAGAAAGATCTTTCTTCAGCTCGAAGCGGAAATTTGCAGTCTCCTCAGATGGAGTGACTTCTCCCACGTGTTCGCTGATGTTTTTAATATCTTCAACATCCATGTAGGTTTTAATTCCGAATACGGGTTCATCAGCTGTACCCCAGTTGAATTTGACCCCTTTGTTTTTCAAGTCCTTCTTAATTTTTCGAATTTCTTCAAGAGAAGCCCCTGGCTTTAATGCTACGGAATATTCCCAAACCACATTCTTATCGGGTTCAGATTTTCCTATGAGATTCGGATCTGTGGGTTGGGCCGGAGCTGAAGTGTTACTCGGTGGCTTTGGGGTGCCGTGATGACCGCCGCCGCGCCGTCTCAACTCGGCCTGAGCAGATAAGCTCACTACACAGACCAGTAACATCAACTTCCAAAACATAGTTTGCATGAGTTTTCTCCTTGAAAATGAAGGCTTGATTATACCTGGTTTTTAAAAGTTAGATGCCGCGATACGACATCAACTTTTTAGTGATACACTAGAATCTGTCTTCTCTTACGTCTCTCATTTGGAGGAAATCCCATGAAATTAAAATCACTGTTAATTGTCGGGCTAGTGAGCGTCCTCATTCCCACAGTCAGCTGTACCAAAAAGAATAAAGTAGTGGCCGAAGTTGGAAGCTCAAAAATCACCCGAGGTGATGTGGAGCTGCGACAAAAAGCAATGCAAGTTTTGAATCCTTCCACTACGTTTGAAGCGGCTATGGAGCAGCTGATCCGAAGCTACACCATGGTAGAAATTTTAAAAGCTCGTAATGAAGCTTTGACAGACGAGGAAGTGGCCGCTGAATTTGAAAACCTGAAACGGGTTTCAGAGAACAACCCCAAGATGGCAGCACTGTTTCAACAGGCCAAAGGCAATGAAAAAGAATTCAGAAACGTCGTGGTCATCCCGATGATTGCTGATCGCTTGGTGTTCATGAAAGCTTATATGAAAGATGAAGGTTTCCATGCGAGCGAAAAAGAAAAAGCGACCAAGCTGCATCAAAGCCTGAAGGCACAGGCTGCCAATTTTTCAGACTCGGTGAAGAAAAATGGTGGGATGGTGTTTGAAGGCACTATCAAAGACGACGAAGGGTTAAAATGGAATCCTTCCGCAGATAAGAGCCAGCCGATGATGGGTGGCATTCCACAAGGCCCTGGCATTGGTAAAATGTGGAAGGAGCGTTATTTAGCGTCTGCGAAACCCGGTACTGTAGTGGGTGAGCTGATTGAAGAACGCAATGGCTACATTGTTCTGTACTACGCGAATGCTGGCGGTAAAGGCGCTATGAATGTTAAAGCCGGATTGATTCCCAAAAAATCATTCGGGGAGTGGCTCCAAAGCCAACAAAAAGCTGTGACCGTGAAACGGCTTTTAGCGGAAGAAAAGAAGAGCTAAGTCACCTTCGCAGTACTGACTTAAAACCGATGAACCCTACGTGATGCCGACATCACGTGGGGTTTTTTTTAATCTGAAGCGCCTGAGAATGTGATGACTCGCTTTTCACTGGGGGCTGCGGCAGCCTGAGCCGGTGCTGGAGCAGACGCTGGATCCTGGGGCGTCCCGATTTTTGAAGCATCACCACTAATGGTGACATCGAGCTTCGCATTACAGGAAACCAGGGCAAGTGGTGTGGGGCGATAACACGTTCATGGCCATTTCTTCAGGGACGAATCCAAACGTAGCAGTGGGGCTTCCCCAAACAAATATCACAACAAGTTTTTTAAGTGAGCTTTATGGAAATGAATATTCCGGGATGCTCTTTTATCAATCGAGCACGACTCGTGCAACCTACAGCAGCTTACTCCTAAAACCAAACAGTACAGGGACAGAATTTACAATCCGTTCGCTTTCGCAAGTGGATGACATGAGCGCGGTTAGTAACTGGGGCACTTTGACTTGCGCCAACCGAAATCAACCGGCTCAAGGATTTTGCAGTGGAACACTCACAAAAGATGGGCAAACCTCCAATTCCATCTGTGCGTTTGCCACTATCAATCAGCA
>RFNT01000039.1 GCA_009927045.1 bacterium
CCTCCCACGGTGTAAGGCACAGTCACCGTGAATCCCGAGGGGTTGGAGAGCACAAAAAGAACATACACTAACCCCCCCGGCACGTTTTCTCCAACCTCTTGAGATGAAGCTGAAAAAGAGACTGAGGGTTGGGGATCATCATTGGTGATGGTCACGGTATGCGTGGTGGTTGCTCCCAACGTGGCGTTAGTAGGCGCACTCAGGGTCAACGTAATGGTTTCGTTATTTTCATACATGTTATCGCCATAGACAGCCAAGTCGATTTGGGCAGTTGTACTGCCAGGACCGATAATGACCGGTGACGTAGTGAAGCTATCAAAGTCTGTTCCGGATGTCGCCGTTCCACCGATATTGAAAGGAATCGTCGTTGATACGGCGCTAGCCGAACTCAAATTGATATTGACTACAACTGATGTGGAGCCCGTCGCGCCTTCAGCTAGACTTTGAGAAGCTACTGAAAAGCTCACATTAGGCATCACCTCGTCGTCAGTAATCGTAATTGTCTGTGTAGTAGGAGCTCCTGCCGTAGCATTCGTAGGCACCCCCATAGTGACAATCACCGTTTCATTACCTTCATAAACGGCATCATTTTGTACTGTAAAAGTGGTTGTTCCATTGGAGGCTCCTGCGGCAATCGTAATACTCCCTGAAGAGAGATTGTGATCTGCAGGATTTGCAGAGGTCCCCGATACCGTGTAAGGAACAGTGACCGTTCTCCCACTCACCGGACTTAAATTAGCTCGCACAGTGACAGTCCCAACCGACTCACTGACTGTCTGAGTGCTAGCTGAAAAGCTAACAGTAGGATTAGGATCATCGTCCATGATGGTAACGGTATATGTACTGGGAGCTCCTACGTTTCCATTCACAATGGTTCCCAGAGAAATCACAACTGTTTCATCATCTTCATCCAACGAGTCGCTAACCACATTAAATGTGGTGCTTCCTGAAGTGCTTCCGGCAGGAATCGTGATAGTCCGATTGGTCATATTGTGATCAGAAACGCTTGTTGCTGTTCCAGTAACTATCAGAGGAATCTCCACGTCCAAAGTGTAGGTTTTATTCATGCTCAAGTTTACGGTCACCACGCCTGATGCTTCTCCAACGGCTACACCAGATGAGGCGAAGAAAACCGTCGGTAAATTATCATTGTCTGCGATAGTGATCGTATGCGTGGTGACAGCCCCAGCCCCTGTGCCTGTGAATGAGGTCATCGTCAGGATCAACGTGCGATTCGGTTCAATCACAAAA
>RFNT01000088.1 GCA_009927045.1 bacterium
TTATCGATCAAGTTCACTGTTACATTCCCGGAGGTTTGCCCCGTAGGAATCGTCACAGTGCCTGAAGTCGTAAAATCAACTCCCGCCACCGCAGTCCCTGATACCGTATAACCTACAGTCGCATCCATCTGAGACACATACTCCAGTGAGATGGGAATTTGTAAAGTTCCCGCTCCTTCAGAAACTGTTTGAGACGCTGTAAGGAATGTCACGAGAGGGGAAATATCCACTTCTACGATGGTCAGAGTATGCGTGGTAATCCCTTGGAGTGAAGCACCATCGGGCTCTCCCAATGCAAATGTTACAGTTTTATCCCCTTCAAATTGCAAATGGTGCAGAACGGGGACTTTAATTCGTGCTCGCTGGGAACCCGCAGGAAAAACAATCGTACCGTTACCCAATTGGTAGTTCACCCCCGGAACCGCGGTTCCACCAGTGATGGTATAGGGAACTTTGATTTCACGACTGCTCGAGCTATCCGGCGCATTTGTATCGGAAACGCCCACTTGATTGGAGCGATTCAGGGTAACCACCACTTCAGCAATTCCATCGGTCTCCAAAGCTGTGGAAGTTTCTGTTAGGAAAGATACCTGCAATGAATTATCACAAGCAGGTAAAAGCAAGAGAGCTAGAAAAATTGGAACAAGTTTTTTCATGCTGATGTTGATTGGGCTTGAAGAGACTAAACTGTGGAAACTCTTTTAATTGTATCAGATTTCAGAATTTTTTTTCGAGTTCTGGACGAATCTGGGAAGCTATGCGACAGTAGCTGACATGAGCCAACACGAATTAAAAAATCCAATCTCAGGTATTTATCCTCCCATCGAACCCTACAGCACTAGAATGCTTAAAGTTTCTGCGCTGCACGAAGTTTATGTTGAAGAAAGTGGCAACCCCAAAGGAAAACCGGTGATTTTTTGCCACGGAGGGCCAGGTGGAGCTACTGAAAGTAAACATCGACAGCTTTTTCATCCTGAAAAATATCGCATCATTCTTTTTGATCAAAGAGGTTGTGGGAAAAGCCAACCCTACGCTTGCTTAGAAGAGAACACCACGTGGGACTTGGTCGCTGATATGGAAAGAATTCGGACTGAACTCGGCATTTCTCGGTGGCAAGTTTTCGGAGGATCCTGGGGAAGTACACTGGCTCTTGCTTATTCCGAGACGCATCCGGAACGAGTAACTGAATGTGTTTTGAGAGGAATTTTTCTTCTGAGAAAAAAAGAAATTGAGTGGTTTTATCAAGAAGGGGCCAGTTGGATTTTTCCAGATGCCTGGGAAAGCTATTTAAAATATATACCGGAACACGAAAGACAGGATTTAGTGGGGGCTTATCATAAACGCATCATGAGCTCTGACAAAGAAACCGCTATGAAGGCCTGTAAAGAGTGGAGCCTCTGGGAAGGACGAACCAGTAAATTATTTCCTGATCCTGATTTCATTGCCGGTTATGGCACCGATGAATTTGCGTTAGCATTTTCTCGAATTGAATCCCATTATTTTGTGAACCATGGTTTCTTTAAAGAAGATGGTTGGCTTTTGAAAAACGCCCACCGACTGAAAAACATTCCTGGAACTATCATCCAAGGGCGTTACGACATTGTTTGCCCAATGAAAAGCGCTTGGGATCTTCATCAAGCATGGCCCGGATCGCACCTAAAAATCATCACAGATTCGGGGCATTCAGCTTTTGAAAGAGGCATTGCTAAGGCCCTTGTAGAAGCTACTGATCAATACGCTCAATAAATAAGAACAACACAGCGCGCTTCAGCTTTCCTGCTACTTTCCCGACAAGTGGAATAAATCCAAGGAAGGGAAACTATGCACACTACCTGTCTCTTAGCGGCTACATTTTTATTGATTAACACACTATTTGCTGATGACCACTCCCGCGGTTTATCTACAGATCCCCTCGCAAAAAATTCAGCACTGCTTGTCAGCTCTGCACACGGCCTTCCAGGTTTGGATTACGATATTGATAACCTGGAAGCCATGGTAAAAAATAGCGCTTCAGGTTTCACTGTGGATAAGTTAGAGCACGGGCAAGGTACGGTTGCAAAAATCGCTACTGAACTCACTCGTATAGTTGATTCTTCGGATAACCACGCTACTCACTTTTTCTATTTTACTGGACATGGCGGCCGAGGAACTATTTACGCTGAAGATCGATCCATGAAAATTGAGGAGGTCAAACAAGCACTCGTCAAAGGGCGTGAACAATGGGGCCCTATGGCCCGGCTCACTTTCATGATCGACTCTTGCCATTCTGGCTCTCTCATTGATCCCTTGAGCACTCTGAAGCCTACACAACTCTTAGAATCACCTTCAGTAGTTGCTATGGAAATGGTTGATGCTTTGGTGGACGAACTCGCTCCTCGTCGCGGGGAATCCCCTCTATACCATTCCCTATTAGCTTTCGTTTCTGCTCAGGCTAGCGAAACCTGTCTGGCCGGCAGTAAAGGATCTGCTTTTACCGTGGCTATGAAAAAAGCTTGGGACAAAGCTGTATCTGAAAAGTACACCGTTGAGCAATTCATCGTAGAGACACAAAAAGGAACCCAAGGCAGTCACCCAGTTGCACGCTTAGTTCCTGCTGAGTTAGCTAAAGAAGTTTTAGTTCCTTAAGAAATCAAAAGGGGCATCCTCAGAGAGCGAGGATGCCCTCTTTTTCTAAAAGTTCGAGTTCTTTTCTCAATTCTTCAGGACTGACCGTGGCAGCGCCAATCTGCCCAACGACTACACCTGCTGCTGCGTTTGCCACCTGCATGCATTCCTGTAAGGAATACCCCAGAACTTTCATCAGGGAGAGCACAGCAATCACCGTATCGCCAGCGCCAGTCACATCAAATACTTTCTTTGCAAACGTGGGGATTCTTTTGAGCTTTGGATTTTGTCGGGTCACTGCCACCATCCCCCACCCCCCGCATGTAATGATGGATTCCTCGCAGTCAGTGGCCTTGAGAATGTGTTGAGCCATTTGCTCTAAATGCTCAGCTGGGAAGTCACCTTCTTTTAAGAGAGACTTCTTCCCGGTGAGGGCTTCGGCCTCAGCTAGGTTAGGAGTGAGCAATGAAACCCCTCTGTAGAGATCTAAGGAACTCAGGCGACTCGGATCTACAAACACAGGAACGCCTTTGGTTCGCGCATGCTGAATGAAACTGACCGTATCGGAATTCCAAATCCCCTTCCCGTAATCCTGGAGAATCACACCGTCACATTGGGAGAGCTGATCACAGATGCGGTCTGTGAATTCACGAGAGAGCTGCGGCGCTAATCGATGCGAACGTTCAAAGTCGACCCGGACCACGTGCTGTTTTTGGCAAATGATACGAACTTTTCTGAGCGTGGGACGTGATTCGTCTGTGAGAACCTCCAACTGATCAATTCCCGCACTCGCCACCATTTGCTTGAGCTTTTTACTGTCTTCATCATTTCCGCAAACCGTTAACAACGTAGTTTGAGCTCCGAGAGCAGCGAGGTTCTGAGCCACGTTTGCTGACAATCCAAGCTTATGATCCACAGATTTCACTTCAACTACAGGAACTGGGGCCTCGGGAGAGATGCGATGAGTATCTCCCCAGACATATTCATCAATGCCCACTTCCCCAACCACTAAAAGCCGTGCTGACGAGAGTCTATTTAGGAAATCCAAATTCATGCTTCAGAAGTTAAACCACCAAGTTTCTGTAAAATCAACGTCTGCCAATCATGGCGCTCCATACAGTTGAAAGAGCTACACGAACTGCCTAAGCAGGAACGTTTTGCAGGGCATCGCACCTCAGGAAACACAACAGTTGAGGCTGTTTTTCCACCATAGGGAGCCCACCGGTTAGGATGATGACTGAGAATGGGTGAATAAATTCCCAGCACGGGAACACCCACCAAATGCGCTAAATGAAGTGGGCCAGTGCTAGGGGCAACTACAAGTGAACTTTTTCGGAACACTTCCTTAAGAACATTCAGACTCAAACCGCTCATTTTTTTTAACTTAGGAACAGATTTCAATAATTGTTCTCCTAACAGCTGATCTTGTGGTGCTGGTCCGACAGAAAGAAGCACAGGACCTCGCAACAAAACTTGTTCAGCCAACTGACGGTATTTCTCAAAGGATAAGTTCAAGGCACTTCCTGCCATTCCTGGATGCAGCACAAAAAACCGATCTCCGCTTTCTATTCCTAAACGGTTCAATGCTTTCTCGGCGATTTTTTCAGCTTCTGCATCCACAGGAAGTTGAATGCCCCCTTTAAAAGGAGCTCCCGACTTTCCCAATCGCTGCAAAAAAATGTTTGCTAATTCCAAAGAGTATTCTGCTTCGTTTTTCTGGGCCAGAGACCGTTTCTGTCTGACTCCCACATTGAAAAAAACAAAGGACCACAAACGGGACCATTGCCCCGTTCGCACAATCGTTCGACTTTTCCAAAGCTTAAAGGCCTGTTGAAAGTTAGCGTGCAGGACAAGCGCAGCATCCCATTGTTCGTGATCCCATTGCTCATCAACTGAGCGCCAGCGTATTCGATGCTCAAGGAAATACCCCTGAAGCGGCTCAAAAAACTGAGGCTTTGTAATCACGGTGATCTCGGATTCGGGCAGCTGCTCTCTCACCTGTTGAATGGCAGGTAGGGATAGCAATAAATCCCCTAAATGATCTGTCCGAAAGATCGCAATTTTAGGCGAGATACTCATACTTATGAGAACAATGTTCCCTGGGGAAACTTCTTCTGGAATCGTTTCACAATCTCATAGGGATTGCTACTCTTGTCCAAATGGGAACGCATCCACTGCTGGGCTTCTCGGAGCACCCAAAATTCCATCAATTCAAGAGCAATTTCATGAATTGCCTTTTCCCGTTTTTTTTGGATCTGCTCTTTTTGCGCATGGGTGTAGACCTCAACCGCAGCTAACAACTTTTCCACTGTACTTAGATCATTAAAAGTTGTTTTTAAAACTGGAGTCGAGTCCTTCCCAGAAATATGGAGAATATTCTTGAGTTCGTTCTCGATTCGGTCTGCTCCCTCACGGTCTGCTTTGTTCACGACAAAAATATCCGCAATTTCAAGAATGCCCGCCTTGAGGGCTTGAATAGAATCTCCCCACTCCGGAACCAGTGCTACCAACGTGACATCCGCTATTTTTCGAACATCCACTTCACTCTGTCCCACCCCCACCGTTTCCACCAAAATGACATCAAATCCAAACCGATCCAAAAGCATAACACCCTGTCGAGTAGCTAAGGACAATCCTCCGAGTTTTCCTCGAGTGCTTACACTTCGGATAAACACATTCGGATCGTTAAAATGATCCATGAGACGGATCCGATCCCCGAGAAGAGCCCCCCCCGAAAAAGGGCTGACGGGATCCACCGCCAAAACGGCTACTTTCTGATTTTTGTTTCGAATCAAACGCACAAAAGTATTGAGCAGCGTACTTTTCCCAGCGCCTGGAGGCCCCGTGATCCCAATCACAGTAGCCCGGCTAGGCATTGAAAATATTTGACCTAGTGGATCAATAACTTGAGGATCCCCATCTTCACAGAGCGTAATAAGCCGAGCGAGTGTCCTGAGATCTTTATTTTTAAAATCTTCGAACCAACTCATGATTTTTTTTCCTTAGAGATGAATTTCTCCTGAACATATTCAAGAGCTTCTTTTTTTTCCTTCAATCGGCCTTCTAAAATCTGGTCCTCGACATCCCGTAAAATAGTTGAAAACTTGGGGCCTGGAGTAAATCCCATTTGAATCAAGTCTTCGCCAGTAACAATACGTAAAGGAGGGGGCGGTTCTTTAAGAAACTCCTCGTACTTCTCACGGGCGAAATGATAGGCATCTAATTTTCCATGACTGGCCATGCAATCTAAACGGTGCTGTTCTAAATGAAGATCAAACCGAGGCAATGATAAAAAGCGCTTGAGGGTGGACAACCGCATATTGAATATATCTTTGAACCTCAAATGCTCCAGTACCAAACTGGCGATCAACTCCGTTTGCTCGTTTGAAAAAGCCAAACGTTTACATATTTCGCGTGTCATTTGGGCCCCAAGCACATCATGCCCGTGAAATCGAATCCGATCAGCGGCTCGTTGAAACGTGTTAGGTTTGGCGACATCATGTAACAAAGCTCCCATCGCCAACTCCATTTCAGCATTTTTCAACCCTTCCAACAGCAAAAGCGTGTGAATAAACACATCTCCTTCGGGATGATATTCCATGGGCTGCTCCACCCCTTTCATCCGTCCGATTTCGGGGAGAATATGTTCTAGCAATCCAGACACATCCAAAAGACGAATGCCACGAGCGGGTTGAGGCGAAGTCACAATTTTTATCAGTTCATCTCGAACTCGCTCAGCGCTGATCATTTTTATTTTTTTGGAGTGTTTCTGAATCGCTCCAAAAGTTTTTGGTGCAATATCAAATTCTAACTGAACAGCAAACCGAATCGCTCGCATCATACGCAGATGATCTTCCAGAAAACGAGCCTCGGCATCCCCAATCGTCTGAATCAGTTTTCTTTTGATATCCGCTCGGCCCCCCACTTGATCAATGACCTGATTGGATGTGGTATCAAAATAGAGCCCGTTGACAGTAAAATCGCGGCGTTGGGCATCTTGCTCTAAATTTGAAAAAGATACCGATTCTGGATGCCGGCCATCAAGGTACTTCTCTTCTTTTCGAAAAGTAGCCACTTCGAAAGCGGTCCCTTCTTCCACAACTAAAATCACACCGAAAGAAATCCCAATAGGAACTGTCTTAGGAAAAAGCCTTTGAACCTCCTCAGGCTTCGCACTCGTGGCGATATCAAAGTCTTTGGGTTCAACCCCTCGCTCGCGGTCGCGGACACATCCGCCCGCGAAATAGGCATGAAAACCAGCTTGCTGAAGCAAGCTGATGATACGTCGACCCAATTTCTCTTTATTCATCAAGAGCAGTTTAGAGAAGGAATCTCAGAGTGACAATCGGCCAAGTTAAAAAGAATGAATTCAACGGGGGACTGAAGTTGAGTCGGATCATCGTTCCAATCACCGAACGTTTATCTAGGACATAATCAAAACCCATCCCGGCTCCAATGTGAACCCCTACTGATGAGGAAAAAAGTGATGAAGCAAGAGATAACCCCAGAGCCCCCTCTACGCACGGCCGAACTCGAGGACTTCCCCCAAAAAAGTGACGAACTGTCCCAGATGCCGTGAACAATACACCGCCTCTTCCCAACCCCATTTGAGCTAGGCCTCCCAGGAGAAGGTCACGGTTGTGAACATATTCCAGCTGGGGCGAAATCAGTAAAAGCGTGGGGCTAGTAAGAATCCCAAGTCCTGCTGAGCCCACAAAGTCTCCACGAACGCCCATCGCACAGACCCGGCCCGAAACCAGAAAAAATCCCATCCCTAAAATGACAAACCATGCTCTCATGCTCGGTAGTTTCCAAGACGTAGGTGTTTTGGTCAATCCCTTTCTCTTAGGTGCTCAAATGATTCCATCCCAAGGCGGGCAGCGGCTCTAAATGACCTGATTCATTTTTTAAATAGACTCCCGCTCCCGCGCGAGCGACTTCTCCAATGACCCGAATCGGGATTTTTAAGGATTCACATTCTTGATGAAGGACTTTCCAAGATTCGGAAGAACAAGTTCCAAGAAGTTCATAATCTTCACCACCGGAAAGCTGCCACCGAAGAGGTGACTGGCTGAAAATAACGCTGGCACGTTGCAGTTCCTCACTCACCCATAATTGATTGGCTTGAATCACGACCTCAACCTGAGAAGCTTTGGATAAATGCCACAGTTCGCTGGAGAGTCCATCACTCACATCTATCAGCGAGTGAACTTTCGGCTTCTTGCCAAGCAGTTGGCCCAACTCTATTTGTGCATGCCCTTCGGTATAGCGCCTCACGAGATTTGGAAATTGCTGCCGAGCCCGTTCGGGTTGCGAGCGCAAGAGCTCCAATCCCGCCGCTGCTTCACCCACGGTCCCCGATAGAAAAATCACATCTCCCACTTGAGCTCCGGAGCGCTTCAAGACGCCATTCGCTGGGTCTCCCAACACGGTAATACTGATCCAAAGTCGCTCTGGATTTCGAGAAATATTACCTCCAACAACGTCTACACCACGCTCCCCACATACTTCGGCAATCCCTCGATACATTCCTTCAATTTTTTCCTGATCCCATGAAATCGGAAGTCCCAATGCGATGAGAGCGAATCGAGGCTTGCCCCCCATGGCAGCAATATCGCTTAAGTTGGCATTCATCGCTTTTTTTCCAACCTCCGAAGGCCGACAAAATTTCCAATCGAAGTGAATTCCCTCCACTAAACTATCTACGGTGGTCAGAATTCTCTTTTCATTCCAATGCACAGTAGCTGCATCATCTCCAATACCTAATTCAACTTGAGATGAAATGGGGGGAAGTAATTGCTTGAGCCGCTCAATGAGTTCAAACTCACTTTTCATAGATCATTGATAGCGAGGTAACCATCGATCACGGTTTGAATGGCTATCGCGCACAGAAGCAAGCCCATAATTCGGGTCATAACATTCAAGCCAGTAACTCCTATGAACCGAATCAGCCGAGTGGAAGACCGCAATACAAAATAAGTGATGAGAAGCGTGATCAAGATAGAACTCACAATCACTGGATAATCAGAGAGTGATTGGGCCTGACTGCTCAGTACGATTACGGTAGCAATGGAGGCGGGTCCAGAGAGCATCGGAATCGCCAACGGGACTATCGAAATGTCTTCTTTTTTTTCAGCTTCCGACTCTTCTTTTTGAGAAAGTTTGTGAACACCGGGCAGAATATTCATCATTTCAAATCCAATGACGAGTAGAATGAGGCCCCCCGAAATTTGTAGAGCTGGAATCGAAATTCCGAAGAATCGAAGGACTTGTTGTCCTAAAAACGTTGAGAGCGTCAAAACTAAAAATGCCGTGAAGCAAGCTTTACGGACCATCTTGGCTCGAGTGGCTTCACTGTCTTTGGAAGTTAATGATAAAAAAATGGGCACGTATCCAAATGGATCAATGATGGCGAAGATCACACCAAATGTGGAGAGCCAGGTTTCCATATTATTCATCTAACAGTTCAGATTTTAGCCAAATTTTTGGAGAGTAGTTAATATTATAAAAATGATGTGCGATCGGACTCACTTTAACCCAGGGCTGCACCAAGTGCTCGTTCTTGATATTTTTTCCAGATCGATGCTGGTAGGAACCAAAGAGAAATAGGCCCACACTGTCTTTCATCATGGGTCGATCCAAGAGATCCACCATGGAATAGCCACTGCTCTTAAGATTTTTTTCCATCCCCACATTCGGAGGCAGACTCACTACATGCACTCCAGCCCCCTGCTTTCTGAAGAGCAAATCTTCAATTTGAGAAATTCCAAATTCATCTTTGAGAAGAACTCTGAATTTTTCATCGGTGAGTTGCTGATGCATCTCGAAAGTGATGGTGGGTTTGTTTTTGCCCCGACTAGCTTGTTTGAGCAATCGTTTAGCGACTTCCTCAACGCCTACGATTTTGGGATGCAAATAAACCTGTGCATACATCTGAAAAAGACTGAAAATAAAGTCGTCCAACACATGCTGATTTTTCACATTCGATATCAGCACAACGTCCCGGGGTTCATTAGAAGCACCCTGATGATGAGCTAAACAAGGAATCAGCTTAGCGACGATGCGACGCCACTCGATGCCACCAATATTCACTCCACAGTTCCGACCATCTCGTTGGATATAGTCGATGCGGTCGACATCAAAGGGACCTGATATGACAGGCCGGAGGAGTTGATGCACTTCCACCCCACCCTTCAATCCTCTTTGTTTCAATCCCGACGTGATTTCTTTTTCAATTTCTTTTTGAAAGGG
>RFNT01000262.1 GCA_009927045.1 bacterium
CGCCCGCTTGAGGTTCCATGGACATGATTTTGCCCCGTCTGGAGTTCAAATCCCCAATCACATCGCCCATGTACTGTTCAGGGCAAGTGACTTCGGTGGACATGATAGGTTCCAAAATAATGGGGCCTGCCTTTTTACAGCCATCTTTGAAAGCCATGGAAGCTGCGATTTTGAAGGCAATTTCGCTCGAGTCCACATCGTGGTAAGACCCGTCGAACAAGCTCACTTTGATATCAACTACTGGATATCCTGCTTGAATTCCATTGGTTAGCGCTTCTTGGACACCTTTATCTACCGCTGGGATGTACTCACGAGGCACAACCCCACCAACAATTTCATTTTCAAATTTGAAGCCGCCTCCGGGTGGGAGGGGTTCAATGGTGAGCCAAACGTGGCCATACTGACCGCGACCGCCCGTTTGTTTAATATATTTGCCCTCTTGCTCCACTTTCTTAGTGATGGTTTCACGGTAGGCCACTTGAGGCTTACCGACGTTGGCTTCTACTTTAAATTCGCGGAGTAATCGGTCCACGATGATTTCTAAGTGAAGTTCGCCCATACCGGAAATAATGGTCTGATTCGTCTCGGGATCCACTTTGAGCTGGAAGCTGGGGTCCTCGATGGCCAATTTTTGTAACGACAGGGACAGCTTTTCCTGATCTGCTTTGGATTTAGGCTCTACGGCAATGGAGATCACCGGCTCTGGGAAGTGCATGGATTCCAATGAAATCGGAGCATCCTCATCACACAGGGTATCCCCTGTGCGGGTGAATTTTAAGCCCACTGCAGCAGCAATATCGCCTGCTTTTACATTTTTAATTTCGTTCTGCTTGTTCGCATGCATTTGAAGCAAACGTCCAATACGTTCTTTTTTGCCCTGACGAGCATTTAAAACATAGGAACCAGCTTCCAAAGCTCCCGAATAAACGCGGAAGAAGGTCAGTTGACCTACATAAGGATCCGTCAAAATTTTGAAAGCAAGTGCGGAGAATTTTTCTCCCGTATCTGCTTTTCTCTCCATTTTTTCTTCTTCCTTATCAGGATTCACCCCTGTGACAGGAGGTTTATCCAAGGGAGAGGGAAGGTAAGCCAGCACCCCATCCAACATGGGTTGAACGCCTTTGTTCTTAAAGGAAGAACCTGCAAACACAGGAACAATCTTCAAATTCAGCGTGGCTTTTCGAGCACACGCACGAATTTCATCATTAGTGACTTCGCCACCTTCTAAATAGCGGCTCATGATGGCTTCATCTTCTTCCACCACTGCGTCCACGAGCTTTTCACGGAGTTCTTTGCACTTGTCTTTTAAGTCAGCGGGAATTTCTGTCAGGCGATATTCATCGCCTTTGCCTGGGATATCCCAAATCAGTGCTTTTTGCTCAATGAGATCGACGACCCCTAACAGTTTATCTTCTGCGCCGACGGGGTAGTTGAACATCACTGGACGTCCGTTCAGTTTTTCCACAATCGACTGTACTGCTTTATCGTAGTTAGCTCCGACGCGATCCATTTTGTTGATGAAACACATTCGAGGCACTTTATAGCGGTCTGCTTGTCGCCAAACAGTTTCTGATTGGGGTTGCACTCCAGCAACGCCATCAAACAAAACTACGGCGCCGTCGAGCACTCGAAGAGAACGTTCTACTTCAATCGTAAAATCTACGTGGCCAGGGGTATCGATGATGTTGATACGGCAATCTTTCCAATGGCAAGTGGTTGCAGCGGAAGTGATAGTGATGCCCCGTTCCCGTTCTTGGACCATGTAGTCCATCACGGTTTCTCCGTCGTGCACTTCCCCGATTTTGTGAGTCACCCCAGTATAGTAGAGGATGCGCTCAGTAGTGGTGGTTTTGCCCGCATCGATGTGCGCGCAAATCCCAATGTTGCGAAGTTTTTTCAGATCTGTGATTTGTGGATCAGCCATAGTTATTTACCAACGGTAGTGAGCAAAAGCTTTGTTGGCTTCTGCCATTCGGTGAACATCTTCACGTTTTTTTACGGATTCGCCGCGGTTCTCAGCGGCATCAAACATTTCCTGGGCCAATTTTTCTCCCATGGAGGACCCGCGACGAGCTTTGGCATAAGTTGCAAGCCAACGGAACGCTAATGCGTTCCTTCGCTCTGGGCGAACTTCTACAGGTACCTGATAGGTAGAGCCCCCTACGCGACGGGACTTCACTTCGATTTGGGGCCGTACATTCGTAAGAGCTTTCTTAAAAATTTTCATGGGGTCATCTTTAGTCTTTTGATGGATGATCTCAAAAGCACCATAGACAATCCGCTCGGCGGTACTTTTTTTACCGTCGTACATGATCGAGTTAATAAATTTGGTCACCAACTTCTCGTTATACTTGGAGTCGGCTACGACCTCTCTATGAGGAACATTTCCACGTCTTGGCATACTTATGACTTCCCTGCTTTAGCTCCGTATTTGGAGCGGCTTTGTTTTCGTTTTTCAACGCCCTGAGTATCTAAACTCCCTCTCACGATGTGATACCGAACTCCTGGAAGATCCTTTACCCGGCCTCCACGAATCAATACTACAGAGTGCTCTTGAAGATTGTGTCCTTCGCCAGGAATGTATGAAGTGACTTCATAGCCATTCGTAAGGCGTACCCGCGCTACTTTACGTAGAGCCGAATTCGGCTTCTTGGGGGTGGTGGTGTACACACGAATGCACACTCCACGGCGCTGCGGACATCTTGTTAATGCGGGGGACTTGGTACGGCGTTTCTGCGCGTCTCGGCCCTCGCGGACCAGTTGGTTAATTGTTGGCATGTAATTACCTCAAAATCTTAAACTAAGGGTTAGTATCGTCCGTCATTTTCAATGTCAATTGCTTTTGCCCTGAATTCAGCCTTTCTTGACTCGAGTCCTCTTTTGGACTACAAATCGCCCACCCTAAACAAGAAGGGAGTCGGTCTATGTACGAGAAAATTGTGTTGGTTTTCTTCTCCCTCCTCGTTCTAGCCGTGTCTGGTCTGGTTAAAAGCTTATCGAGTTAGAGGCCTTCTTCTCAACCCACTCTGAGAGCCATTGTTCCCACGAATACCACTCCAAGCAGTCGGGAAATGCCTCCAGCAGTCTTGTGCATTGGGTAGAATGTGACTAAGCAAATAAAGAAAAACATCTTTAAAAACAAGCCTTTAACAATCAGGGATGAAATCCACGGCGACATGAGTTTTGAAGGAGCCGTTCG
>RFNT01000222.1 GCA_009927045.1 bacterium
CAATCCAGGGCCGTGCTTGTGGGCAAGTTCTTTCGCTGCCACAATAAATTGCGAAATTACCGATGGTTGAAGAGCCCGAGGCGCCGTAAATATTGGTATCTAAAGCGGGCGAAGCCAAATCGACAGTGACAGCCAAAGTGGCAGATTGAGAGAAAACTGAAAGTGCGCCACCCGTCGCGCCTACTCTCACACGGTACTTATCACCATGATCCAAACTGAAAAACGGTGTGTTGACAGAGTACGATGAGCTAGTAGCGCCTTCAATATCCACAAAACTACCAATGCCACCTTCTTGCTTTTGCCATTGATAAAAGAGAGTCGCATTCTGGGTGACACTCGCGCCTACGGTGAATGTGGCTGCCCCTTGATGGGAAACAGCAGTAACGGAAGTGGGCTCAGTGTCGATGGAAATCACGGCAACGGGTCCTACATAGGAACCATCCACATAGTAATCGCCGTTGACGGCTCCAGTTCCTGGTTGGCCATTCACGTAGTAGTTAGAATTGCACAGTCCGGTGCCATAGCTATCAATGCCAGATACGAGCTGGCCGGAGGAGTAGCAGTTATAGAGTGTTCCGTAGTTGGGGATTTGCGAAGAAGGCGGCGAAAACGGCCCCGTGTAAACAGCCGCCCCTTTGACTATTCGCAAGTCATCCATGTGCCCTGCAAAGTAGTGGCTGCCGGCATGAGAACCGATATGAACGGTGTTGCCGAACGAATAACTCTGGGAACTAGTGCCCGAGGCAACTAAGGCGCCATCCAAAAAGACTCTGACAGTGCTGTTTTCTCTGCTGACTGCTACGTGATACCAAGTGTTGGCACTCACACTCACAGCCCCATCCACATCCCAAGCTACGCTTCTTCGCGCAATCCCCAACCGAGTTCCGTTGGAGTGAAAACCAAAACAGAGTCCATTGTAATCGCTCGAACAGGCAACTAGCTGATGATCCGAAGGTGAATTGAGGCTCGTTAAATAAATCCAGCTTTCCAACGTGAAGTCGCCCGTACCGAAATTAAACGGTGTGCCTCCGCTGAGTCTCAGATCAGAATTGGAAGTTCCGTCGAAGTAGGCACTGGCACCCCCAAATTGGCTTTTATTGGTTCTGAGGCGAGCATTTCCATAGGCGGTGACCGTTTTCGGGTTTTGAGAAACATCTATGATACTGGTGGAATGATCCGCTCCATTGAAATTAAGTAACAGCGCCGTGGTATTGTTGGTGTGATCGGCAATCAATCCATTCGCTGGAGCTCCGGACCAGTAAAATACATTCGAGGCGTTTAACCCATTCACGTTGAGGCTGAGCGAAGCAGTTCCTGTACCTACCGCATTTGAAGCCGTGATCGTGTGATTCGATGTCGCCCCTCCATCAGTGGGAGTTCCAGTGATCACACAGGTGGTTGTGTTCAATGACAGGCCTGCGGGAAGCGCCGGAGACACCGAACATGAGTCGATGGTCCCTGCTGAAAGTGTCACGGTGATCGGTGAAATCGAAGTACCCGCTGTGAGTGTGCGACTTGAAGGACTGAAACTGATTTCAGGTGGCATCGCTTGTAAACTATTCGGGAAAGCCGCTGTGGGAACGGTGTAGGTATCGCCGGTGTAACGAGCTTTACTGGTTAAACGAATATCGTCCATCGCAGCTGGGAAGCTATTATTGAGATAGCCCCAGTCATTCCAGCTTCCAAAGGTAATGGTGCTTCCCAAAGTGAAGGATCCAGAAGGTACTCCCGTGGTGTCGATATTTTCGGAATAATTGATGCTGATGGTGTGACTGGCTCCCAATTTCTGACCGTCCAAGAAAAGCGAAATAGAATCTCCCTCTCGGACTAAAGCAATGTGGTGCCACTCAGATGAGAGAGAACCTCCCGGGAGTGAGCGATTAAAAGAATTCGAAATATAAAAATAGCCTTCATAGTCGTAGTATTCATAATTAAAGCTAACACTCAGTGAGCCACTGCTCACTCCCAGGCTCAGATATCGATAATAATCCTCTCCCCAGTGCATGAAAGTTCCGCTACTGGACAGGGCAGAATCAGGCTTCACCCAAAACTCAGCCGTGAATTGAGGAGGTAACGAAGAGGGGTGATTGGAGACTATCGCTGCACCATTGTAAGTGTAATCGGCCGGAGCAAGACGCAAGCCCTGACTTCCAAATTTAGCTGCCTCTTCGGAAATGAATGCGTTATTTTCCCCAGTGCTTTGTAAACTGGCTGTCCTCGGAGACGGAGAAGCATCTGTCAGGTCCCCATCTAAGTGGAGTAACAACGTCACATCGTTATAATCCGGATCGCCACCAGAGGGCGCATTGGGATTCGGTACAGTCAGAAGTGCGGCTTCGGAAGTCGCAGTGACGTTTGAATTACTCGCTGCCACTAGAACCACACGGTATTGAGTGTTGTTATCGGTAGCGTAAGTAAGACCTGTCAGCGAAAGCGCATTTTGCCCTACAACGCTTGTTCCGACATCCGCCCAGGTAGATCCATTGCTGCTTTTTTGCCACTGGTAGGAAATAGAATCGTTGAAAACAGTCGAGGCTAGCACTCCAAATGAAGCTTCTCCATTGCTCGCAGTTTGAGCAGTGGGCTCTGCCGTGATCTGTATTTGATCGGTCAGTGTCAGTACGGCAGCATCGCTCGTAACAGGTGTCGCGCCATCTGTTCCAAAAACGATGGCTCGGAAGAATTTTCCGTTATCCGAAATAGTTAAATTACTTTTCGTATAACTACTGGCAATAGCACCATCAATGCTGGTGAAGTTGACGCCATCGGTACTTTCTTCCCACTGGTATGAAGACAGGCTCCCTCCATTGGAAATCGAGGCGCTGACAGAGAAAGTTGCAGTGGTCACGGTGGTAGTGACTGGTTGTGGGTGAGAGGAAATGGAGATGGCTGGAGGATCAACTCCGAGTTGTGCAGAACTGCTCGTGACTGCCGTGGCCTGAGGAGCACTTACAACCACTTGGTAGAGGTCGCCATCATCACTTAAGAAAGTCAGACCACTCAAAGTCAATGTGGCACTATCCGTTCCTACATTTTGCCAGGAGGCCCCAGCATCATCACTGCGTTGCCATTGGTAGGACATAGAAAGGCCGGCTGTGTTTGAAGCCGTGACGGAGAAGCTAGCCCCGCCATTGGAAGCATTTTGATTTTGGGGAGGCACTGTGATGCTGATCACCGGAACTACAGAAACGGTAACGGTGTTTGAAGTCACCGAAGTTGCGCCCGTCGCGCTCACGACTACTCGAAATTTCCACCCATGTACAGCGTCAGTAAGGCTCAGGGTCCCCACGTATTCATTGTTTCCGTTCAGAGCAGCTGTAGCAGTGCCTCCGTGGGATGTGGACCACGTAGTGCCCCCATCCGTGCTTTTTTCCCAAGAATAAGTGGGTGTAGCACCCGTAGTGACTGAAGCTATGACAGAAAGTGAAGCGTTACGGGTCGAGGTGCTGACCTCTGCTGGTTGCTGATCGATAACGATTAAAGTGCCGACACTTAAAGTAGCCGCATTACTTGTGACGGCAGGAGCTCCATTCGAACCTGAGACCACTACTCGGTACTGGTAGCCATCCGCATTATTTGCATTCACTGAAAGGGTCGTTGCAGTTTTCCCAGGGAGGTTAGAGAAAGTGGCCCCACTATCGGTGCTTCGCTGCCACTGATAAGAGAGTGTAGCTCCGGCTGAAATATTGGCCGTCACACTGAAGGTCACTGAGCCCCCAGTTACGGACTGGCTCTCTGGGTGTGCAGTAATGGTGATGGCAGGAACTACACTTAAAGTAGCTGCCGCGGAAGTGACCGAAGTGGCACCGCCGGTGGCTGCTACAACCACTCGATATTGGTAGCCGTTTGCTGCTGTTGTGAAGCTAAAGAATGAAAGCGTACTTTCCACTTCTCCATTGATATTGGTGAAAGTTGTTCCACTGTCTGTGCTGCGTTGCCATTGGTAGGAAAGGGTTTCGCCCCCAGTGACTGAAGCTTGCACAGAGAAAGTTGCTGAGTCACCCGAGCTCGTTACACTTTGGGGAGGGGTTTGAATGCTGATGACTGGGGCTTGCACAGTGAGTGTAACGACATTGGAGGGCATCAGAGTTGCACCACCAGTGGCGCTTATAACTACTCGGTATTTATCACCATGATCGGCAGAGAAAGTGAGTCCAGACAAACTCAGAGTTGCGCTGTTGCTGCCAACCACTGTCCACGCATTTCCACTTTCCGAGCTTTCTTGTTTCTGCCACTCGTAAGAAAGGGTTGCACCTGCAGAAACTGAAGCAGCCACTTGAAAAGAAGCAGTGCCAGCGCTGGCTGTTTGGTCCGTTGGTTGAGCGGAAATGGTGATGGCCGGAGTGACTGAAACAGTAACAGGGGTGCTCGTAACAGGAGTCGCTCCGCCATTCGCTGACAGGATCGCTCGATATTCTGAGTTATGATCTTGATAAGTGAGTTCTGAAAGAACCAGTGTGGCAGAGTTCGCCCGGGAATATCCAAAAAGCTGGTCTCGCCACTGAGTTTTTTCTGCCATTGATAAGAAAGAGTAGCCCCTAAATTCACTGATCCTGCAACAGTGAATTCAGCAAAGCCGTAGCCGGCAAGTGTTCTTCCTCCGTTATCCCCATTGAGTTGAGCAGTTTGAGAAGTGGGTTGAGAAGAGATTTCAATCAGGGGAACGAGTGTGAGTGTAGCAGTATTACTTGTGACCGGTAGAGCACCATCGGGCCCTTCCACAAGCACTCGGTATTGGTTGCCATTAAAAGAAAGGGTCAAGTTGGAGAGGGAAAGTGTAGTGCCAGTTTCCCCAGAAAGATTCGTAAAGCCTGTACCGGAGTTGACTTGCCATTGGTAAGTGAGCATCCCAGCTCGAGTGCTTGTCGCTGCAATTGAAAATTCAGCAGTTTCATCGGAAGTGGAGAGACTCTGCGGTTGTTGTGAGATTGAGATTTCAGGTGCAGGAACCGTGAGAACGGCTATTTCACTGGATCGGGTAGTGCCTGTTCCACCTATGGCGCTGAGGATAACGCGGTATTTTTCGCCGTTATTCCCGAGATGAGTTAACGAAGTGACCAAAAGACCAGCTGTGTTGCTCCCAACCTGTGACCATGTATTCCCATGCTCGGTGCTAGCCTGCCGTTCCCATTGATAGCTCAGGGAAGTCCCAAAATTCACAGAAGCAGCGACGGAAAATAAGGCATCCCCATTGACTGCAGTAGTGGCACTGGGTTGAGAAGAGATTGTAATCACCGGGGCGATTGAAAGAAGAGCTGAAGTGCTATAAACATCCGATGCTCCATCAGAACTCATCACTTTAGCTCTGAACAACTTTCCGTGGTCCGCAATTGTAAGACCCGTCAATTGGAGAGTGCTCGAAGTTTCACCTGTCAAATCGGAGAAACCAGCCCCTGAGCTCACTTGCCATTGAAACGTGGGTAAAGATCCATCGGAAACAGTCGCTGAAACACTGAAAGACGCAGTTTCATCCGTACTGGTCACGTTCTCGGGTTGGGCCACCACAGTAATCACAGGTGCTTCTACGGAAAGCGTAACGACATTGCTGGTCACTGAACTTCCGAACCCACTTCGGATCACAACGCGGTACTGTTTCCCATGATCATACGGGAAGGTGAGATTCCTCAGATTTAAGGTCTGACCAGTCTCGTCCGCCAAGGACCAATAACCCGAGTTGACCTCCTTTTCCCACTCATAAAAAAGTGAATCACCGAAGTTGACTGAGGCACTCACCGAGAAAGTAGCCGCTCCAGCGATAGCAGTCTGGTTACTTGGCTGGGTGTTGATAGTAATCACCGGCAGAACCGAAAGCAGCGCAAGACCGCTATCCACTGGCGCCGCGCCATCAAGGCTGCTCACCCTAACTCTAAAATATTTACCGTGATCCGAAAGCGTGAGGCCCGTGAGATAGAGCGTACTCGCGGTTTGTCCAGGAATGTCCATAAACCCTGAACCAGTATCCACTTGCCACTGGTAAGAGGGTGTGGAGCCAGACGAAATGGAAGCTGAAACTGTGAAGAGTGCTGTTTCATCGGTACTGATCACCGCTTGAGGATCTGAAAGAATGGTAGCGACTGGGTCCCCAATGGAAAGAACGGCAACTCGACTGATCACGGGATCTGCAATTTCAGAAGTCACTACTACTCGGTATTTATCTCCCTCATCCGCCACGCCACTTAGGTTATTCACAGTGAGTGAAGGACCACCATTCCCTATGTTAGTCCATGTGTCTCCGCTCTCCGTGCTTTCTTGCTTTTGCCATTGGTAAGAAAGGCTTGCGCCAAAGTTGACGGTTGCAGCTGCATTGAAAAGAGCAGTTCCACCTGGATTAGCTATTAGGTCAGCAGGTTCCGAGGTGAAAGCAATGACGGGCTGGATGGAAAGAGTGGCCTCTTCGCTAACGATAAAATTTGAATCGGGGCCAATGACTCGGACTCTAAAAGTTTTGCCCTGATCCGAAATTCCTAGACCCGAAAGCACGAGCGTGTCCGAAGTTTGTCCGGTGAAATTATTGTAGCCTCCTCCAGCATTTACTTCCCACTGATAACGGGGAGTGGATCCATCCGAAAGCGAAGCTGACACAGAAAACAGTGCAGTTTCATCGCTACTCACCATGCTTTGGGGGTGGGATTGAATAGAAAGTGTAGGAGCGTCCACGGAGAGCGTCACAGTTTCACTGGTCATGGAACTAGCGCCTCCCGTGCTACTGACGACAACTCGATATTTATCTCCCCGGTCATTGGGGTAAGTCAGTCCCGTGAGCGAAAGAGTCGAGCTATTAGTCCCAACGTTGGTCCATGTGTCTCCGCTCTGCGTGCTTTCTTGTTTTTGCCACTGATAGGAAAGAGTTGCCCCGAAGTTGACTGAAGCTCCGACGGTGAAAGTAGCCACCCCCGCCGTCGCCGTCTGGTCCGCAGGCGGATTGGTTATCGAAACAACTGGGAGAATGTACAGGGTGGCCGGGTCGCTATGAACTGAAACTGCACCTCCGGGTCCGCTCACGATCACTCTAAACTGTTTTCCATTATCGGTGAGCGTGAGTCCCGTGAGCGAAAGCGTATTCGAGGTTACACCAACAAGATTGGTAAACCCCGATCCAGTATCCACTTGCCACTGGTAAGTAGGAGTGGCTCCGTTGGACACTGTTGCTCCCACAGAAAATGTAGTAGTTGGAGTGCTGATCACGATACTTTGGGGATGGGTTTGGATGCTGATGGTGGGAGGAGGAGCATCAGTCACAGACAGAGTGGCTAGAGAACTCACAACTGAAGTGGCACCCGGGGATGTGGCAATCACTCGGTATTTATCCCCGTTGTCGTCAGCGATGGATAGAGCACTTAAAGTAAGGGAAGGGCCCGTAGCATTGGGAATATCTGTCCAGGTGTCACCACTTTCGGTGCTTTCCTGCTTTTGCCACTGCAAAGAAACCGAGGCCCCAAACGTCGCCGAAGCGGTCACCGAGAAAGAAGCAGTGCCGTTTTCTACCACGGCGATATTTCCAGGAG
Organism: bacterium; assembly: GCA_009927045.1. Taxonomy (GTDB): domain Bacteria; phylum Bdellovibrionota; class FAC87; order UBA2466; family UBA2466; genus RFNO01. Next base: position 7,506 of record RFNT01000222.1, read on the forward strand.
CTGAAACAGAGAGCGTGGGAATTAGACTCAGCTCCGCAGCTTCGCTCGTGACGGGCTCGGCACCATGGGCCCCGAACACTCGGACACGATAAAAAGTTCCGTGATCGGTTAAAGCAAGATTATCCAGAACCAGAGTCGCATCAGTTCCTGAAATATCCTCGAAGGGTCCGTTCACGCCACTCACACTTTTTTGCCACTGATAGGATAGTTCGGTGCTTGGAGTGCTTGTGGCCAAAGCAGCAAATGTGGCATCACTGGTGTGGGAGATGATCGCTTGAGGCTGCAAGTTGATTTGAATGACCGGTTTTCTATACGCTGCGATCGAAGCTGTTCTTCCCACTCGGGTATCTGCGGAATCGGCTATCGAAACTGCCGTGACGATCGCTTTCAAATAAAAGATGGGTGCGGCCACGGAAGTAATTTGACTGATCTCAAGTTCCTGAGCATTCATTCCAGTCAGATTGGTAAACGTTGAATTGTCTGTGCTGATTTGCCACTGGTAAGTAAAATTGAAAGCTTGAGCATCTAATTCCGGCGCGGCCGCGAGCAAGGCGGGATGTGCGCCATCGGTATCGAGAGTCGAAGTCAGGTTGACGTTAAAAGAAACAACTTTGGAGGATTCGATGGGGGCTGGTTCTACCGATACGGGGACAATAATGCGTGGCTTGCACCCAGTTATTGAAATTAAAAAAGCTGTGAAGAAAACAAAAAACTTCACGGAATTCTCTCCCAACGTTCAGCTCGCTACCATGCTTGCTTGACACCTTTATTATAGGGTCCGGCTGAGCTTGAAATATGAAGCAATTGTGAAAAGAATTTTGTGAAAAAAAAACAAAAACCCAGTGTCAACTACTTAGACGATTTCAGCGGGGTGAAAAAAATGGCACTAAGCTTGCTTGCTGCCTTTGCCTATTGACATGTTAACGGGGATTTTTTTTGCGCAGAGAGGACATTCAGCAGCATCCCAAGCTTCCAATTGAATGTGAAAGAGGGACTGAAGCCGAGGAACATTTCCTAAAAGTTCAGCAGTGAGAGCACCTCGATTGCAGAGCGCAGAAACTCCAACGACCTCACATGGAATAGTTCGGGCGACTTCAATCACTTTTCTAACAGATCCCCCGGTGGTGAGCACGTCTTCTACGACGAGCACTTTCTGATTGCGAATGAGTGCATCGTAACCGCGCTTGATCACAAAACTCTTCTCTGGCGTTTGTTCTGCATATACAGAAAGAATTTCTTTTTTCTGGTGCCGAGATAGCGCTGCAGCTATCCCATGTCCCAAAATCATACCGCCAATGGCCGGGGCCAGGACGGCATCTATTTCTGTTGTGTAAAAGGGTTCTGCCATTGCTTGGCAAATGCGTGCTGTGAGTTCTGTGTGAGGATAAATGGCATCTTTATTCACATAGCTCTTGCCATGCTTCCCCGACGTGTACACGACGTGGCTTTCGGTGATGAGAGCTCCAATCGATTCCAAAAAATTTAAATTTAAATCAGCCATTTTCGGCAAGCTCCGCCAAAATCGCTTTGGCAGCATCAATGGGGTTTCCAATCCCCCGTGGAGGACTGCTGATGGGGCGTCCCACCACTAAGTGGGTTGCACCAGCGGCAATCGCTTCTTTCGGAGTGAGTGTTCTTTTTTGATCATCACTCTGAGCCCATTGAGGCCGTACTCCGGGAGTTACTTTTAAAAGGGATTGGAGCTCCGGATGTTCATTGAGCAAAGCGAGCTCTTGGGGCGAGCAAATCAAGCCATCAGCTCCAGCTGAGACTGCTTCTTTGGCAAATTGAATCACTTTTTCTTTTACAGTGGTTCCAAAAACTGATTCACACATCGTCTCATCAATCGAGGTGAGCACGGTAACCACCAGTAATTTAGAACTGCCTTTCACCGAGGCAGCCGCTTCCACGGCTTCTAAGCCTGCTGAAGCATGGACGTTAAAAAACTGAACTCCTAGATTTGCGATGACACGCGAAGCGCCCATGACAGTGTTAGGAATATCATTCAGCTTACAATCCACAAAGACTTGTCCGCCATGGCGTAAAACATGCTGAACTGCTTGTGGAGTGCCCACCGCATTCATCAATTCCAAACCAATTTTAAAACAACCCACATACGGAGAGAGGGCTTCAATAAATGGGGTGGTCTTCACTAGAGCATCTACATCTAATGCGAAAATGAGTTTTTCTTTGGGGTCTCCCACGGGATTAAAGGACCTCAAGCACTTCGTCCGTGTGCCCTTTCACTTTAACCTTTTCAAAAATATGTTCGATTTTTCCAGTGGGGCCAATGACAAAAGTGGTTCTCGCAATTCCCATATATTTTTTCCCATACATGGATTTTTCCTGCCACACTCCGTAGGCCTCACACACTTTACCCGCCTCATCAGCCAGAAGAGGAAAGTTCAAATCGTGTTTGTCTTTAAATTTTTGGTGAAGCGCTACCGAATCTTTGCTCACGCCCAAAACAACTGCTTTTTTCTTCTTGAGCAAAGATGCAGCATCTCGAAAATCGCAAGCTTCTACAGTGCACCCGGGGGTGAGGTCTTTGGGATAAAAATAGAGGACTACTTTTTTCCCCTTAAAGTCTTTGAGGGCCACTTTGTTGCCTTGATCATCCAATAACGTGAAAGCTGGAGCGGGATCGCCTACTTTTAACATAAACACCTCTTCCTGATGCATCCGTATCATGGCGTAGCCCTAGTTTTTCGTCAATTGCCAGGTTGCCCCGGGGTTTGCTAGGGTAATGCACTTCATGAAACAAAAACACGACGCATTGATTTTTGATCTCGATGGGACTTTATGGGATTCCACTCAGGCTTGTGCTGAAGGCTGGACCCAAGGCGTTCGCAAGCTCAAGCCCGATTCCAAAGCATTCAGTCCCGAAGAGCTGGCATCTATCATGGGACTCACTTTTGACGAGGCCGTGGAAAAACTCATGCCTGGTTCCAAGAAAGAAGAGCGCGAGCAGCTGGGACAACTCTGCTACGAAAAAGAAATGGAACAAATTGAAAAGATGGGAGCTGCCTTTTACGAAGGGGTGGGGGAGGGAATTCAAACCCTTGCCGAACACTATCCCCTATTTATTGTGAGTAATTGTCTGGAAGACTACTTGGTGCTCTTCTTTCAAATGTCCGGCCTAAAAAAATGTTTCAAAGATGCTGAATGCTTTGGGCGCACAGGACAACCCAAAGGGAACAATATCCAAGCTCTGATGGAACGCAACCAACTCGTGCATTCAGCTTATATTGGCGATACCAGCGGGGATCAACGCGCAGCGATTTTTGCAAAAGCCACTTACTACCACGTGAACTATGGGTTCGGCACTCCATCGGAGCCATGCCATCGGTTTGCTTCATTTCCGGAGCTGGTTCGCTATTTTGTAGATTCCGCGAAGTGAGCTAAAATAAGCGCCATGGCCCAACTCACTGTCGGCATTACTTATTTCAATGAAGGGCCCCTGCTCACTCAGTGTTTAGAAAGTTTTTGGAGGGGTTCCAGGCGTCCGGAACAGATCGTGCTTTATGACGATGCTTCGCAGGATCGTCCGGAAAGCTATATCCCCAAAGAAATTCCAGTAAAAATTTTGCGTGGAGAAAAAAATCGAGGCCCTGCTTATGGTCGAAATCGGATTCTTGAAGCTGTTGAGACGGATTGGGTGCACTTCCATGATGCGGATGACACCGTGGATGTGTCCTGGGCTGAAAAAGTCATGGCAGCAACGACAGCTTCAGACGTTGTTCTGACCGAATTGGTTTCCTATCAGAATGGCCGTATCTTGAGTGGCGCGGTTCTGGGGCTTTCTGAATGGAAAACATCCGATGGGTTGGCCTTTGCCATCCGGCACTTCATTTTGCCCGCAGCTGGAACGTTTCGAACAGAGCTTGCCCGAAAAATTGGGGGTTATCGGGAAAGTTTGTGGCAATCAGAAGATTGGGATTTTTATATTCGACTCCTTCTGACGGGACCGCGCGTTTGTATTTTGGAAGAGAGTTTAGTCAGTATTCAGGTGCGGTCTGAGAGTCGGAGTCAGAAACAAGTAGAAACCCTCAGCTGTGTGCTTCAAGCGATTTTGCTTTTGGAACGTGAAGTCCCCCGGGAGTACCGTCAAGCGCTTGCTGAAAAAGCAGCTTGGGCCGGCTCTCGACTGTTTCAATTGCAGGAAAAACAAATGGCTCGAGAAGCCTTTTCACTGGCTGAAACACTGGGTCCCGCGACTCATTCCCAGAAAAACAAACCGTACCGATGGATTGCGCACCATTGGGGCCAAGAAGCAGCGGAATGGATGGCTTGGACGTATCGCCAAGTACTTCCGCAAACGCTTCGAAGAAAACTCAATGGATGAGGTGTCGAGTGGAGGGTCCGGTTCCTGGATCTTCACAAGCGTTTTTCAAAAAAGTGCCCGCGTAACTGTAATCGCTGCTCACATCTTTCACCGCATCGAGGAAGTCTAAAGGCGTGATGACTCCTTTATTTCCTGTAACTCCACTCCAGGCCAGTAAGCCATTGCGAATGAAGGCAGGAAAACTCCACACCCATTCTACGTTTGCTTTCAGTTCGGCGACTTTCTTTGGAAGTAGCTTGTTATTGCCCTTTTCTTTGCGCTCGCGGAGCACAGCATCTTGCTCGTCGTCATCCACTCCGAGGTTGCTCCACACTTCTCGATTTTCAAAAAAAGCATCAACGCCTCGTTGAAACACTTGGGCATCGGTTTCACCGGACTTTTTGAAAAAAGGCAGTACTTCTTTTTCTAGTCGATCCAGATAAAACTGACCTGACTTTACTTTGGGAAGCTCAGCGCCCGCGACACTGTAAATGGTCGCTACGAGTTCGGAGCAGTACTGAGAAGGCACAGAATCACAAGTCTCTCCACCTAAAATCCACCGTGTGAATTTCTCTTTTTCTTTCGGGTCTAAAATTTGAGTGTTTCGGGCCGAATCGTAATAGGGGACATTCTTTTCGAAAAATTCGATCCCTTTTTTAATTTTAGCGATGATTTCCCGGCGTTTGATTTGCCAGTCTTTAATCTTTTGATACTTCAACGGGCTGCTTTTCCATTCTGCTAAGATTTTTGCACTCGTGATCTCAGCAGGGAATTCTCGTAAGCGAACAATATGATAAGAAGCATGGTTCAATTTTCCCTGAGGCCAGTAATTGCGAGGTGTTCCTAACGCATAAAGGCTCCCATCTTCTCGTTTGGCCACAATAGCTGCATGTGGACTTTTCATGAGCAGATCATAGACATGCTTAGGATCTTTCGAAATGGGATCTACTTGCAAGAGAATATCCCCTTCTTGCAGGTGTTTCTCAGGTTCACATTCCAAAATGATAAAGTTGTTATCAGCTTCCGGCCGAGCGGAATGCTTGGGGAGAGGGAATCCTGCATGGGCATACGAAGGATCTGTGACCGTGAGGGTCCGGGCTCGATGCTGGCTCCCTTGGGTGGCTACTCGGCAACCATGCCACCAACACTCGGACGCCTCTTCCGCTTGAGCTATTGGAATAAATATAAAGCCTAATAAGAATACTGTTCTGAACGACCACAAACGCACCACAGGCACCCCCGCTCTCTCCGGGCAGGCCAAAATGCAAGGGGTGTACCCAATGAGTCTACGCCCACCGTGAGTCTACGGGGGTGGGGGAAACGGGGTAGGGCTGTAATTTGTCAGTCAGGTGTTTTTAAGTTATGAAGGGACGTCACTGAAACAGAAAGGAATTGAGCATGAAAACGCGTGCCGCAGTTGCTTGGGAAGCTAAACGTCCGCTAGAGATAGAAGAAATAGATTTGGAAGGTCCAAAAGCTGGGGAAGTTTTGGTTCGAATCGTTGCGACCGGAGTTTGCCATACTGATGCCTACACGTTGTCCGGAGCCGATCCGGAAGGCCTCTTTCCAGCGATATTAGGACATGAAGGGGGCGGAATTGTGATGGAAGTTGGCCCCGGTGTGAAAAGCGTGAAGCCTGGAGATCACGTCATTCCGCTTTATACTCCCGAATGTGGCACTTGTAAGTTTTGCCAATCTAAAAAAACGAATCTGTGTCAGGCTATCCGAACCACTCAAGGCAAAGGATTGATGCCCGATGGGACCTCTCGATTTTCTAAGCATGGAAAAACCATTTATCACTATATGGGAACTTCCACGTTTTCTGAATATACAGTGTTGCCCGAAATTGCTCTGGCCAAAATTAATCCCCAGGCGCCATTGGAAAAAGTGTGCTTGTTAGGGTGTGGAGTAACAACAGGTATTGGTGCGGTTTTGAATACGGCGAAAGTTGAGCCCGGCTCTACCATTGCGGTGTTTGGTCTAGGTGGGATTGGCCTCAGCGTGATTCAAGGAGCAGTGATGGCAAAAGCCGGACGAATCATTGCTATTGATATCAACGAAGGGAAATTCGACTTTGCAAAGAAATTAGGAGCTACCGATTGCATCAATCCCAAGAAATATGATGTTCCTATTCAAAATGTGATTGTAGAGCTCACGCAAGGAGGCGTGGATTATTCTTTTGAATGTGTGGGCAATGTTCAGTTGATGCGGGCCGCACTTGAGTGTGGCCACAAAGGCTGGGGGACTTCCGTTATTATTGGAGTCGCCGGAGCAGGACAAGAAATCAGCACCCGTCCATTTCAGTTGGTCACGGGCCGCACGTGGAAGGGCTCAGCGTTTGGGGGAGTCAAAGGGCGCAGTGAACTGCCAAGCTTCGTAGAAAAGTACATGAAAAAAGAAATCAACATTGATGATATGGTGACTTTTGAATTGTCCCACAATCAAATCAACCACGCTTTTGAACTCATGCATGAGGGAAAAAGCATTCGTTCTGTTTTGAGATACTCATGAAATCTACCAATAAAGCCCATTGTTTTGGGGGTGTTTTAGAATTTTTTGAACACGCTTCAGAAACTACCCAAACCCCCATGCGATTCGCGGTGTTTCTGCCTCCGCAGGCAAAGCAAAGCAAAGTGCCTGCGGTGTTTTGGCTTTCGGGCCTGACGTGCACTGAAGAAAACTTCATGCAGAAAGCAGGAGCACAACGAGTAGCTGCGGAATTAGGATTGGCTCTGATTGCTCCAGACACTTCACCTCGGGGGGCCGGCATTCCGGGCGAAACGGACAGTTGGGATTTTGGGGTCGGGGCGGGGTTTTATGTGAATGCTACTCAAGCCCCTTGGTCTAAGCATTATCGCATGTACGATTACGTGTTGCATGAATTGAGAACTCTCGTTCTCAAAAACTTCCCCATCGATGGAAACCGGATTGGGATTTCTGGTCACTCCATGGGCGGGCACGGCGCTTTGGTGTTGGGTTTGAGAAACCCAGACATCTATCAGTCCATCTCTGCTTTTGCTCCCATTGCGGCGGCCACTCAATGTCCCTGGGGTCAAAAAGCACTTCGAAATTACTTGGGAGAAGATCCTCAAGCATGGAAAGCCTATGATGCGAGCCAAGTACTCAAGACGACTCAGTTTCGAAAAGAAGTGCTGGTGGATCAGGGAAGCGAAGATAAGTTTATAAAAGTAGATCTCATGCCAGAAAAATTGGAAGCCGCTGCTAAAAGTATCGAATTTCCACTGAAGCTACGCTACCAGGCAGGCTATGATCACAGTTATTACTTTGTGAGTACTTTCATTGAAGACCACTTACGATTTCATTGGAAACATCTCACGAACAGTTGATCAGCGAGCGAGTACGCCCACGGGTCGAGCCCAATGGATTATCCCGTAGTTCTCTTGCACTTCGAAAAGTCGGTTGTAATCAGCTTTATTCATCCATAAATCATTCATGGGATCGGCTACTTTATTCACTTGAGGGAGGACTAACCAGACATGTTCCCCGCGGCCGGCATCGCCGCTGACTGAGCCAGTCGCGAGCTGAGAAGTGATTCCCAACCGGGCGAGCAGGGCTTTTAGAATTAAAGCTTTGTGACGGCACATATTCTCTGGAGGCGGGTTTTCCCCGAAATATTGAGAGGCCATGACAGGATTTAAATAGGGCCAAGGTTTGACCGCATCGCCTGAAAGTTTTGCCAAACGATGATTGAGGATGGGAAGAATCTGATCCAAGTTCTTTTCAGGGCTCAATAAAATCCGTTGTTCCTCAGCGCTGAAATGGCTGAGAATATTTTCAAAGTCGAAGTAAATAGAAAGGCCAATCAGGGGAGTTCCTTGGCTCAAGCCCACTGTTTCGGAGCCAGCCCACGCGCCAACCAACGTAAGTCCGATCAAAGCAGTATTTTTGACTGCGGCCTGAGCAATACTCTGGAAAAGAGAAGCGCATCCGGCTTCTGCCGGGGCTGAAAACAAATAAACCCCTACGAGTATTGAAAAAAAAGAAGCTCTTCGCACTGCCAACGTCCCACTTTCATCCACTTCTCCCCAGAAGTAGACAAGCGGTATTCAGCAATTAGGAGGCCAGAAAATAATCACACTTTCTTGCCCATTGGGCTTCAAAACGTGCTTGAGAAACATCACACAACTGCCGAAGGGCGCCGCTTGTCCACAGCTTAGCCACTCGAGAGGGCAGTGCTTTTAAGAGGTTGCGAATCCCTCCCGGGGCATGGGTTTCCAGACCTGCTAAGGCTCTGGAATAGCCGACAGGACCTTTCAAACGGAGCCACCCCTGAATGAGGGCTTCTGCGATACTGCTCAAATCCTCAGGGGTGAGATCGGGATGCAAGGCCAACTGTTTTCCCCAGTCATCAAAGAAAGGCCCCAAGGGCAGTAAAAACTCCCGATTCTTCCTGAGCGCTCGCGGCTCTCGAAGAGCAAAGTGGCGTGAGTTTTCCACCGCCATCAAATCCCGATTGATTTTTCCTGCAAGTTCCAACGTGGGAGTGTTTAACCGTTCCGAGAGCAAGTTTGGCAAACCCCAAATTTCCATCACTCGGACTAAATCCCCTAAATTGTGGGCAACTAAAACTGAAGCACGTAGCAAGCCGAGTTTGTCTTTCGCATCTAACAATTCTTGAATCACGCGTTCTTCATGACTGATTTCCTGATGGATGAGCGCCAAGAGTTCTTGTGCGTGCCGGGGGAATTTGAAGCGACTGGCACCGTAAGCGGCTGCTGCAATACTGAACCACTCGCCCTTGTGTCCTTCTAAAAGATGTCCTGAAGGACTGTGAACCCAACGAGTCGAGAGCGGCGTTGTATCCCAATGATAGGCTTTTAAGACCACCGGGATCATCTGGAGCAGTGCCTCTGCATCCGGTGCGGAATCCCACAATTTAAAACGAATGTGATTGTCTACATCCGTGGGTACGAAAGTAGCCACAGTGGTGAAATGAGCTGCGACACAAAGTTCAAAATACTGACTCCAGCTGAAATGCTCCCAGCTTGCACCCTCGAAGAGCGGTTCTAGAACTTCTAGATACTGATAGTGGGGACCCTTTAGGTTGAGCGAAGCGAGGTAAGGGACCGTGTTGAGGACTTGTTTGAGCAAAAGCTGAGGCTCGATTCCGCGCGGACGGGGAACTTCAGGAATGATGACTTCAAGCGGGAGATTCGAATGAGCGGGATTCAGCGTTTGTAAGTCCACTCGTCAGAGATCCTTCAAAAGCCCAAGTAAATAAGTGTGAACGCGATCGATCAATTGCGGATCCAAAGTGAGGGCACGATAGCGGACACCGGAGAGATCAAAAATCTTTTTAGAAATTTTATTTTCGGGGGTGTTTCGATATTTGTCGGAAAGGTAGATAATTTCAGTAACCCGTTGATTCGCAATCAGCTTTGCGCACTCGTTGCAGGGGAATAACGTGATGTAACCCCGAGAGCCTTTTAAACTGCCGCGTGCATGCGAGATCGCATTGGCTTCACTGTGAATGACATAGCCATACTTTTGGTACTCCAAAGGGACTGAGCGATCGTTGCCCCAGGGAATTTGACTTTCATCCACGCCAGCAACTGCCCCGTTATAGCCCATGGTGATTTGATGATTGTTTTCGTCTACAAAAACACAACCCACTTTGGTATTGGGATCTTTGCTTTTATAGCTTGCCAGCATCGCTTGAAGCATGAAGTATTCATCCCAGTGGAGCTGTGAAGCTACAGGGACAAAATTCACCAAATGGTGGGGGGCAATCTGAGATAAGTCTTCCATGGTTTGTGGGTAGTTCTTGCAAATTTCAGAAGGTACGTCAAATGGGTGAGCAAACCTTTAAACCGGGTGATTGGGTCAAAGTAAAAAAGTTAGGACGAGAAGGCCAAGTGCTCGAAATCACTGCTAAGGGGTCTTATCGAGTGGCTTTAGGGGGGCTCACGATGGAAGTGAAGCCCCTGGAAGTGGTAGCTGCAGCTCCCGAGCGGTGGAAAAAAGAAAGCGAGCGCCTCAAAGCCAAAAAGTTGCCAGTGGAAGGCAAAATCACTCAAGAAAAAATGCCCGAGATTTTAGATTTGCATGGGCTGCGAGTGGAAGAAGCATTGCCTCGAGTCGCACACTTTTTAGATCAAGCGATTCTTCAAGACAAAGATGAAGCGAGAATCCTCCACGGACTGGGAACGGGAAGGTTGCTCGAAGCGGTCCATCAGTTTTTGAAAAAAACACCTACAGTGAAGCATTTCGAACTGGATCCCAACAATCCAGGAGTTACTCGAGTTTATTTTTAAAGCACTAGGATAGCGCCTTGAATTTTTACGAGCTCTTCGTAAATGCGAACCACTTTGTCTGGAGATTCGGCACGGACTTCCAAAGTAACAGCGCTGTGTTTGCCGCTATCAGTTTCGCGCACAGTGTATTTGGGCTGACATTCTGGACCCACAGCGCGAAGGGCCGCTTCCACAACGCGCTCAGGAAAACTGTTTTGATGTTCCCCAATCACTTTAAAGGTATAGCTCCCGGGAAACGTATGCGTGGCTCGAAGTAATTCTAAGGACGGAAATTTATGAGGTGTGGTCATGCGTGGTCTTGGACTTAATTCCTGAATGTGAAAAACGTCAAACATTCCTACAAGTGCCGCATGTTACGACAGGGGGCGAAAGTGTCCAAGAAAACGACAAAAAACACATTAAAAATCAATAAGTTAAGTGTATTCCCGGGGTCTACGTCAAAAACTTCGGCAGCTGTATAAAAATAACTGCTTGAAATCACAGGCAAAAAAAATTGGCACCAGCGCTGCATCAAGAGTTACCTGTCAGATTCCGATAACAACACTGGTGGGGTGATCTCTTTCACTTTTAAAAACACCCCAGGGGGACGTGTATGCGCTTAGGAAAATTCATTTTCATCATTACCGCTTTGACTACGATGACTTCGTGTATGAAGAAGTCGAGGATTGGTAGTCGAGACACTCAATCCACTATTACGGATCCATCCACGCCCACAGCGGAATGTCCGAACGGAGTAGTCCTCACTGCGGAGCCGCTCTCTGTAACGGGCGGAGTTCCCGTTTTTTATACGTATTCACCGGTCACTTTCAAAATTGTCGCAAGCGGATGTAAGTACGGCTACGTCCTGAACGGGACGACTAGTAGAAATTTTTCTCGAACCATTTACACCAATAAAACGTACACAACGGCCCAGACTGAAGATATCGAAACCTTTTCAGTGAGCATCCGGGATGCTGCTGGCAATGCGGTTCGGGAATTTGAAGTGGAATCCGATCCCTTTAGAATCGAAACGATGGTGCAACCCCAATGTGATCTTGAGCCTGCTCAAGCTTTTGTTGATGGCTCAGGCATTGTCCGTGTCAAATTCACTCCGAGTGAATCCGGTAAATTGCTCAGTATTGCACCCCAAGCGAATCAAACAGTGGCCATCAGCAGCACTTCTCCTGGCCCACTTCCTTCGGCTGGCCGAGACGTAGTGGCGAATAGAAGCTACGATTACATTCTAACCACTAACGGGGGTAGTGGATTGATTGATTTTAAATACCGCAAGAATTTAGCAGCTGGGGTCACGGCGCCGTCCAACCTGGATCAAATCACAGGGACCTGTTCCGTGGAAGTGATTCCTTCTTTATGCAATGCGGGCGTGCAAGCAGACTTTTTAGGGAACGGGGGCTCACAAGATTTACGTATTGTGTGTGATACGCGAACGATTCAAGTCACTCCCGTATCCGGTGGGGCAGTCAATGTGTTTGCCACTTTATCGAATATCAGCAATATCCGGCAGCTGATTCCTGGAAACATCAATGGCGATAGTAAAGCGGATCTCTTAATCTTTAAAAAGAACGTTGCCAATGATGAAGCCACTTTCCACTTGGGCATCACGCAGTCCTCGAACACATTCAATTCAAAAATTAACGACGCTTGTGCCACCAAGTGGAAAATAGACGGGAAAAGCTTGCCAGAGCAATTCCACTTTGAACCTAAAGGCACCGGACCTGCAAAAATTTGGGCCCTGATTGGTGCTGATCAGGCCTCTCTGGTCCGCTATGAAGCGACTATTCAGGCGAATAGTGATGGTTCGTGTAACTTGAGTTCACCCACTGCCTCAAGTGCTAGCGTCTCCATTAGCGCGAGTAAGAGTACGATTTCGCATGGTGAGAGCGTAGTGATCACTTGGGGTGCCGTGAACGTGGCGGGAGCTACTTGTAGTTTAAAGAAAAAGCTCAGCTCGGAATTAGATACGAGTTACCAATCAGTTTCTGGCGAAGAAAATAAAAATGCAGGTGGTGCTCAAGTGGTATCTCACCCAGTCGATAGCGGTGCCATTACGGCCAGCACAGACTATCAGGCAAGCTGTGAGGGCGGGGGCATCTCTAAAAAGGAGAAAGTCACCATTCAGGTAGACGATGCGAGCTTCCCACTACAAGTGCGCGAAAGCACCTTGAATGGAAGTCCTTCTATATCCTTTTTCAATCCTGAAATTGCAGCGGATAAGAACATAGGGCATTTTTCTGGGAAAGATCTCTTTCTCACTTGGAATCGACCTGCCGGAGCTTCGAGTTGTCGATTACATCGCCTACCTGTTGGTGGGACAGAGACGAGTGAAACAATCTCTCGAGAGAGCAATGGGCCTCGTACAGTGAAAGTAGACCGAACCACTACATTTTCAGTTCGCTGTAGTGGAGTGGACGATGTTTCAAAAATGATTGTGATGGGCGGCGCTCCAGACATCAAGCCTGGTACGGCAGTTCAAGCAAGTTGGGCCAATGTGGCTCCCAATGCGGCTCAAGCGGCTAAGCCTCTTATCATGAGTGCCAGTGGACGAGGCGCCAAAATAAAAGTGATTTCTGTTTCCATTGGAAATCCGGCTGGTTCAGGAAGCTTTTCAGTCAACGACGGGTGCAATAATCAGGATTTGAACCCGGTTGGAAGTAGTGAATGCACAGTGAGCGTTACTTACACTTCAGGAGCGCAGGGCACCAGCGCTTATGGTTGGCTAAAAGTTAAGTATAAGCGCTACAATGATAGAGGCGAACTCTTACCGGAGGAATACGAGAACTTACTCCACTATGTCAGTGGCACTGTTCAAAGGCCTGCAGGTGGAGGCGGTAGAGGCGGCAAGTAAATCCTGGAGACAAAGAACATGTACTATGTGTTGAGTGGTTTGTTTCTCATTCTCTGGGCGGTTGTTAACCTGTTCGTGGATATCCAAGAATATGGTTGGGCCGAAGGGAACTACTGGTGGTTTTGTAATTTAGCGCTCTTTGGAATGGGCATTGGGCTCATCATAAAAAGCCGCGGAGTTCTCACCGGCTTTCTCTCAATTGCTTCCTTCACTCAAACATTCTGGGTCATCGATAACTTGTACCGCCAAGTGAAAGGGGTCTCCTTATTTGGACTCACGGACTTCATGTACCGACCGGGCTACCCCCTTTCTAAGTTCGTATTATCCCACTATCACTATTTCACGCTCCTCATTGGGCTTTATGCGCTTTGTTTTTTACCGCGGGTACGAAACCATACGTTACTTCTCAGTGCTATTTTCAACCCCTTCATTTTTGCGGTTTCCTATTTTGCATTTGGGGCAGATAAGAACGTCAATTGCATTCACAGCTCCTGTTTGCCCGGTCTCATTCCTGGTGAAGGGCCTGTCTTTGCAGTCCTCTTCTGGGCCGGTGTTTTTTTATTCATATGGCTATTGCTTACGGCATGGACCGCTTCTTTTTAAATCTCGATTTAAAAGTCCACCAACAAAGTTTGTGCACGCTAGTTTCGCTTAGGGCTCCTGGCGGCTTTGGGGTTTTCCGTTCACGATGTGCAGTACCGGATGGCAATGCCCAAGTTTGCCTGTCTTCAGAAACGACCGGACGGGATTTCCACAGGATGTAAAAATACGAAGCCTTACATGAGTGACGAGTTCTTGATTAATTATTTTATTAAAAACGATGGTATTTATGACCAAGTCTGCCAAGTGGTGCTGGATGTTGATGGAAAAGAGATCGTACCGCAAGAGCCTGGCAACTTGATGATTGGCGCTGCTTACACGGAGTCGCATCCGCTCCCCCTTCCAGATAAGGATATGACCGTGGCAGTAAAGTCGAAATGCACACGCATTCCGGGGCGTGAAGTCGCTTCGGAACGTCAGTAAATTTGATTTCCCTCCGTCTCGTAAAGAGCATATATTGGGGGCCATGAACCCCAAAGCACGCTTCAATTTAGCCTATTTAATTTTTGCCTTCTTCCTCATCGTTTGTTTCACGAGGGGTGGACCAATATACTCAAGTGCGCATATCCCTTTCAGCGAATTTCAAACGCTCCTTGAGGGCAATAAAATTTCGGAAGTAGTGATCAATGACAACCAGATCATTGGGAAACTGAAAGACCCCCAAGGCTCTGAAAAAAAGCAATTTGCTACCAATCGAGTAGAGCCCGATATTGCGAAACTTCTGGATGCTCATGGAGTGAAGTACAGCCGCGTCATTCAGAATGGCTTTTTTAAAGATCTGCTTTCTTGGGTGGTTCCCGTTTTTGTGTTTTTTGGCCTCTGGCTACTTCTGATGCGTCGAATGGGGGGTGGGCGAGGCGGCATGGGCGGATTCATGTCTGTGGGGCAAAGCAAAGCCAAAATTTACGTGGAAAAAGATACCAAAGTGACTTTCAAAGACGTAGCGGGCGTAGAAGAAGCAAAAGAAGAACTTAAAGAGATTGTCGACTTTCTCAAAGACCCCAAAAGCTATGGTCGTTTGGGGGCTCGGGTTCCCAAAGGGATTTTATTAGTGGGGCCTCCTGGAACTGGAAAAACTCTCTTTGCGAAAGCAGTCGCCGGGGAAGCCGGCGTCCCCTTTTTCTCTATCAGTGGCTCCGAGTTTGTGGAGATGTTTGTTGGCGTGGGCGCTGCGCGGGTGAGGGATTTGTTCGAGCAGGCCCGAAAGAAAGCCCCCTGTATCATTTTCATTGATGAACTGGATGCCCTCGGGAGAGCTCGTTCTGTGGGGGGGTTCTCTGCTGGTAATGACGAAAAAGAACAAACGCTGAACCAGCTCTTGGTGGAACTGGATGGATTTGATTCTTCTACCGGAATTATTGTGCTCTCGGCTACCAACCGGCCAGAAATTTTGGATCCGGCGCTCCTCAGAGCCGGCCGGTTTGATCGGCAAATTCTCGTCGACCGTCCAGATAAAAAAGGGCGTGTGGAAATCTTGAAAGTCCACTCAGGCAAAGTGAAATTAGATCCTGGCACCAGTCTCGAACAGGTTGCGGCGCTCACCCCGGGTTTTACCGGAGCTGATTTAGCAAACTTAGTGAACGAAGCCGCACTCGTTGCCACTCGTCGTAAAGCTGAACAGATCAATTTGAGTGATTTCACAGCAGCCATTGAACGAATGGTGGCAGGGCTTGAAAAGAAAAACCGCCTCTTGAATCCGGAAGAGCGCAAAGTGGTGGCTTATCATGAAATGGGCCATGCTTTAGTCGCTGGGTGCTTGCCCAGTGCAGACCCGGTTCATAAAGTTTCCATCATTCCCAGAGGCATGGGTGCTCTCGGATACACATTACAGCGACCTGCGGAAGACCGGTATTTGATGACTCTGGAAGAACTCGGCAACAAAATGGCCGTGCTTTTGGGAGGAAGAGCTGCAGAAAAACTCATTTTCAATCACTTTTCCACGGGAGCTGCTGATGATATTGCCCGTGCGACGGATATCGCAAGGAGCATGGCCACTCGGTATGGCATGGAGTCTTCTTTGGGCAGCGTGAGTTACGATAGCGAAACGGGGGGCTATTTGGGAGGAGCTGGGGCTGTAAATCCATTTCAGTACCGGCGTTACAGTGAAGAAACTGCCCGAGAAATCGATCTTTCAGTAAAGGAGCGAGTCAATCAAGCGCTCCTAAGAGCAGTGACTCTGATTGACGCTAATCGAGGTATTTTAGAGCAGGGTGCCCAGCAACTTTTAGAAAAAGAAACCCTCGTGGAAGAAGATTTGAAAACGCTATTTGCTACGTTAAAAAGGGAGAGCACATGAAAACTATTTTAAGTCTGCTGGTTTTAGTTACGGCCTGTGCCACTGCTCAGCCAAAAAAGTGTGTGGTTTCGGGATGCAATGGGGAATTATGTTCAGAGCCTGGTAAGCAACTGATTTCACCCTGTGTGGTGCTTCCCCAGCACGAGTGTTTGAAAAAATCTCGGTGTGAAGTTCAGAGTTCCAATAAATGCGGTTGGACACCTACTCCGGAATACATGGAGTGCATGAAGAAGTTTAAAACCAAATAAAAAAGGACGGGATGACTCCCGTCCTTTTCATTGAAAGATGCTTTAAGCTTACTTGCTCTTCAAGTGTTTGCTTACCAGCTTGGTCATTTCAAACATCGAAACAACTTTCTTTCCACCGAAGACAGGTCCTAATTTAGCATCGGCGCGAACATTGCGACGATTTTTAGGATCTTGCAGTTTTGCTTTCTTAATGTAAGCCCACAGTTTCTTCACCACTTGTGTGCGGGGAAGAGGCTTGGAGCCGACAATTACGGAAAGAGCAGCGCTGGGCTGTAGCGGAGCCATGAACTTCGCATTAGGCTTACGCTTGCCACCTTTTTTTGCTGCTTTTTTCTTAGTTGCTTTCTTTGCTTTCTTTTTTGCCATTTGTTTCTCCTTAATACTGGTAACGGCTTAATTAAGTGTAATGATAAATACAAATACACTCATAACACAAACAAAAATCTTCAAAAAACGTATTTTTTCCCTCTGAAAATCGTGTTTTTCCCTCGAAAAAAGGCTTTTTTCGCTCTAGACAACAAAATTCACAAGGCGTTGAGGCACTACAACGGCTTTTTTGATGGATTTTCCCTCGAGGAGTTTTGCTACTTTAGGAGCTGTCTTTGCTGCGGCTTCGAGGGCGGCTTTATCTATCGTGCGACTCACTTCTAAGCGTTCAACGAGCTTTCCATTCACTTGAACTACTATCGTAATTTGATCTTCTGTACAGAGAGCGCTATCAAAAGCTGGCCAGCTCGCAAGTGAAACCAGTCCCGAGTAGCCTAATCGTTGCCAAAGTTCTTCTGCCAGATGAGGCGCGTAGGGGCTCAAAATTCGCAAAAAGGCATTTAGCATTTCTTTGGGGAGCGAAGCGCTTTGAGTGGCTTCATTCACAAAAATCATCATTTGAGAAATGGCCGTATTGAATTGCAGCCCTAAAGTATCCTCTTGCACTTTTTGAATGGTTTTATGAAGGGCTTTCCACAGAGCGGGCTCTGAGGTTCCTGGCTGATCCGATATTTTGGATTGGAGTTGGCCTGTTTTCTCATCCACTACAAGCCGCCACACGCGACCTAAAAACCGATACACGCCCTCGGGGCCATCCATTTTCCACAACTTCACTTGATCCAAAGGCCCCATGAACATTTCATAGAGCCTCATAGCATCGGCCCCATACTTTTGAATGACGTCATCGGGATTGATCACGTTGAGTTTAGATTTCGACATTTTTTCAGTCTGCACCTTGAGCGGAGCTCCGGTCCCTTTTACAACGAACTGCCCACCTTGTTTTTCGGTGTCCTCAACGGAGTAGTACTTGCCGCGAGCATCCTGGTAACTGTCTCCCAAAATCATGCCTTGGTTAAAAAGCTTTTGGAAAGGCTCTGGGGTGCTCACGATGCCCAAATCGTAGAATACTTTGTGCCAGAAGCGAGCATAGAGTAAGTGCAAGACCGCGTGCTCAACCCCTCCAATATACAGATCGACCGGCATCCAATAACTTTCGAGGTCTTTTCCCACTGGAGCCGTGGTGTTTTTTGGATCAATAAAGCGCAAATAATACCAACAAGACCCCGCCCATTGGGGCATGGTATTTGTTTCTCTCAAGCCGCGCTGTCCGTCTGGCAATGTCACTTCCAACCACTGTTGATTGGCGCGTGCGAGGGGCGGTTCCCCGGTTTCCGTGGGACGGTACTCATCAATAGGAGGGAGTTCTACAGGGAGCAACGATTCTGGCAGTGGGACTACTTTGCCCTCCGGCGTGTGAATCATTGGGAAAGGCTCTCCCCAGTACCTCTGACGGGAGAACAGCCAATCCCGTAAGCGATAAGTCACTTTTTTGGTGCCCCGCTTGTGCTCTTCGAGCCAAGCGATCATTTTCTTTTTGGCATCGCTCACTCCGAGGCCGTTTAAAAAATCAGAATGAATCGCCGTGCCTTCTCCCGTATGGGCTTTCTCTGTGACGGGGACCTCTCCTCCAGAAATCACAGGTAAAATCGGTAGGCCGAATTTTTTCGCAAACTCATGATCCCGCTCATCGTGGGCGGGCACTGCCATAATGGCTCCAGTCCCGTAAGTCATTAGGACGTAGTCGGCTATCCAAATCGGGATGGCATTTCCCGTGACGGGATGGACCGCGTAGCTGCCTGTAAAAACGCCCGTTTTTTCTTTGGCCAAGTCGGTGCGTTGGAGATCCGTCTTGTCTTTGGTGAGGCGAATATAAGCTTGAACAGAATCCTTTTGTTCTGAAGTAGTGAGTGAAGTAACTAACGGGTGTTCGGGAGAAAGCACACAATAGCTTGCTCCAAAAAGGGTGTCAGGACGGGTAGTGAAAACAGTGAAACTCGCTTTTGAGTTCTGAACTTGGAATTGAATTTCAGCTCCTTCTGATTTTCCAATCCATTCTCGTTGCATTTCTTTTACGCCGGCAGGCCAATCGAGAGCTTCCAAATCTTCTAACAAGCGTTCGGCATAAACAGTAATTTTGAGCATCCATTGACTCATTAAGCGGCGCTCAACGGGATCTCCGGTTTCTACGTACACCCCTTCTTTGACTTCCTCGTTGGCAAGCACAGTTCCCAGAGCCGGACACCAGTTCACTGGCACTTCAGCGCGATAGGCGAGCCCTTTTTCATAGAGCTTTAAAAAGAGCCATTGCGTCCAATGGTAATAATCGGGATCGGTCGTGCTGAATTCTCGGCTCCAATCATAGCTAAAACCCAGTCGTTTGACCTGTCTGCGGAAATTATCAATGTTGCGCTTGGTGATAATAGCCGGATGGATATTTTCCCGCATGGCTGCCCGCTCTGCGGGTAAGCCGAAGGCATCCCAACCCATCGGATGGAGCACATGAAAGCCCTGCATGCGCTTGAGCCGAGCCACAATGTCCGTAGCGGTATAGCCTTCTGGGTGCCCCACGTGCAGACCGGCGCCTGAAGGGTAGGGAAACATGTCCAAAATATAATACTTGGGCTTTGTCTTTAAGAGGGCGAGATCCTGGGGCAACACAAAAGCGGCCTGTTTCTCCCATTCGGCTTGCCATTTGGGCTCTATGGAGTGTGGATCGTATTGCATGAGGTCCTAACACTAAACGAATTTGCCCTTTTCGGCAAAAGTTTGATACCGTTTTTCCCAATGAATGGGAAAGCTCTTTTTATAATCCTGATGAGTGTTGGACTGGTTTCAAATCCGGTTCTGGGAGGCGAGAAAAAAATGAAAACTTCGGGCACTACAGAAATTGCGACTTTGGCAGGCGGTTGTTTTTGGGGAATGGAGGAACTCGTTCGGAAATTACCCGGCGTTAAGGGAACTACCGTGGGGTACACCGGCGGCTCTACTTCTGGGCCGTCTTATGAAACGGTGAAAACAGGAAGCACGGGGCATGCGGAGTCCTTGCAAATTGAATTTGATCCTCAGCAGCTTTCGTATGAAAAACTCCTGCTCTTCTTTTTCAAAATTCATGATCCCACCACCCCCAATCGACAAGGCAATGATATTGGCAGTCAGTATCGGAGCGCTATTTTCTTTCACTCTCCGGAGCAGAAAAAAATCGCTGAAACTGTGAAGGCCCGAGTGGAAGCTTCTGGAAAATGGAAGCGTCTTGTCGTCACGGAAATAGTCGCAGCATCGCCATTTTATCCTGCAGAGATTTATCATCAAAAGTACTTACAAAAAAATCCTGGCGGCTACACCTGTCACTATGTGAGAAACTATGACTTCTGATGGGTTCATTGATGCCCATTGCCATCTAGCCGATCCCAGCTTTGATTCTGATTTTGAAGCAGTCATCCAACGTTCCCAAGCGGCGGGCGTTACCGGGTGGATTCAAGGAGGCGTGGGACCCGAGGATTGGAAAAAACAAAAAGTACTGCAAAAGCGACTCAAGCCCCACTGTTATTTGGCTTTTGGAGTACATCCCTGGTGGGCCTCTCAGGAGTCTGAGAGTTCCGTCGTGGCCGCTCTGAAAGTGTTAGAGCAGGAGCTACCGGAAGCTCACTTTTTGGGAGAATGTGGATTGGACCAGGCTCCGCGCTTTGCGAATAAAATCCAGTGGCAGCTTGAAGTGTTTCGTTTGCAATTGCTTTTGAATCAGACGTTCAAGAAACCCCTGATTCTCCATGTGGTTCAAGCACACGCGGAGGCATTGAATGCGTTGAAGGGCCATTCGGGTTCTGGAGGCATCGTGCATGCGTTTTCTGAAGGAAAAGAAGTTTTAAAAAAATACCTCGATTTGGGTTTTTTAATCTCAGTGGGAGGAGCCGTTACCCGGCCAGGCTACCGAAAACTGAAAGAGGTCCTTCAAATGATTCCCCTCGATCGCTTAGTAGTGGAAACGGATGCTCCGGATCAGACGCCCTTACTTGAAAACTTGAACCGAGAATCACGCAATGAACCCTGCTACTTAGTGGGAATTGCGAATGTTTTAGCGCAAACTCGCGGGGGGCTTTCCGGGGACCGAACTTTTATGGAAATCCACTGAAAACTTGCGCCAGCTCCTTGCATCTTCGTGAGAGGCGCGCTAATGACTCCCCATGCAAACCCCTTCAGAGCGCTATAAACTCCATCGTCGTTTCGACCGCATGGGACGTCTCATCGGCGATGAGAAAATGGCAGCACTTTTCAACAGCCACGTCATGATCATTGGGGTCGGAGGCGTTGGGTCTTGGTCGGCGGAATCTATTGCTCGCTCAGGCATTGGGACCATCACGCTCGTAGATTTCGACGAAATTTGTGTCACAAACTTTAATCGCCAGCTTCACGCTTTGGATCGCACGGTGGGCTCACAAAAAGTAGATGTGATGGCTGAACGGCTTCAAAAAATCAATCCAGCAGCCAAAATCAAGCCCATTCCCCAGTTTTACAACGCTGAATCCAGCCAAAGTATTTTTGAAACCACTCCTGACTACGTGATTGATGCCATTGATAATGTCACTGCAAAGTGCCACCTTCTGGCTTTTTGCCGGGAAAAGAAAATCCCGGTCATTACCTGCACGGGTTCCGGGGGGCGCTTAGATCCGACCGCAATTCAAGTGGCGGACTTAGCATTTACAACAGTGGATCCGTTGGCTCGAGCACTGCGAGGAATTCTTCGAGAGAAATATGCCTTCTCTCGTAATGAAAAAGAAACGTTCGGGATCCCCGCAGTGTACTCCACTGAGCCCGCGCTGGAGCCTCGTGAATTGCATTACGACGAAGGCAAAGGATTTCAATGTGTGTGCCCTCAAGGCGATAATCCTTATTTCCAGTGCGAAAATCGGAATGTTATTATGGGCAATGCAAGTTTTGTAACCGGGGCTTTTGGGCTAGTAGCTGCTTCTTTTGTTATTCGCGCCTTGTTGGCTTCGGCTTCGGAAACACGGGTTGAGTAGTATCGTCGGGCCAAGCATGCCTGGGATATTTTCGTGAGAGCTCTTTTTTAATCTGCGGGTAATGATTCTTCCAGAAACTGTCCAAATCCTGGGTTACTTGAATAGCGCGCTGATTGGGCGCTAAGAGATGCAGGGTAATGGGGCGCTGGCCGTTCATCAGGTGCGGGGTTCGGGTCCATCCAAAAAAATCCTGTAATCGAGACTCAATCCATGGGCCCCTGTCCAAGGGGTAGTGAATCAGCACTTTTCGCCCATTGGGAAGACTGAGGCTGCTAGGACACAGTTTTTCGATTAGAGCCACTTGGTCTTTTAGAAGAAAGCGTGGGAGGTGCGCACTCCAATCAAAACTTTTAAAAGCAGCCACCGAGAGTTCATCCCAGTCGTGCTGCTCAATCGCTTCCCAGAGTGCCGAGGGCAGCAGGGTTTCGCCCCAGGTTTGTGCAGCAAGAATGCTGCGGCTGATCAAAGTCTCAATAGCTTCTTTGGCGTGGAAATGCGCGAGAAGTTCAATCCATCCATGCCATTCAACGATTTGCATTCCTTCTTTTCCAGTGGCCTGTTTCAAAAAGAACCGCAGGGCCTCAGGAGAATTCCGAGCAGGAGTTTGAGTTTCCTCCAGAATAATTTTTCCGTATTGGAGTGCCATTTGTGAAAAGACTCGCTCTTTATCAGCAGCCCAAATGAAAGACGCTGTCTCCTGAAGGAGACCGCCTTCGATATTCAGAAGGTCCGCAGCATCTATAGCCAGGAGGGATCTTGCATGAGTTCGGTTGGAACCAGAAGCACGTGAAGATTCCTGTACATCCAAAATGAGGTAAGTGTCATGGGCTTCTGTAAACGCCGTGGAAGGTACTTGAACGGTGCCCCCAAGAGCCAAAACTAAATCCAGAGGGGATCCCGCTATCCGAGAGGTAGAAGTCTGCTTTCGCTTTTGAGCCACTCGGTCTGGGAAAGCTTTCAATACAGCTTGAGGAAGTCTCTCGGGATGTTGTGAGGAGACTTCCCAATTGGGAAATAGGCGTCGGTACTGTTCCAAGGATCGCTGAGAAGAAAATGCTAGAGGGCTTTTCACGCTATCTTCGGTATTGAGATCTTCCAACTGGCCTTCCGAAATTTTGGCACTTAACCGTAAAGCGGGCTCCAGACAGCCCAGTTCTTGAGCTTCCAGTAACAGTTTTGAAAGCCTCGGGTGGGCTGGGATCTGACTCATTTTTTTTCCAAGTGCTGTGAGCGGCCCCTTCAATGCTGGAGTTGCTCCTAGAAGGAACAAAAGTTCTTCTGCTGCATGGAGCGATTCTGCAGAGGGAGATTCCAGCCAACTGAAGGTCGGAGAATGAAGAACCCCGAGTGTCTTGAGTTCTAAGACCGTTTGAGCAAGATCCGATCGTAAAATTTCGGGAATTGTGAAAGAAGCGCGTGTTTCGTAATCATGCTGAGAAAACAAGCGAACACAGCGCCCCGGGCCCGTGCGTGCAGCTCTTCCTGCGCGCTGCTGGGCGGAAGCTTTGCTGATAGTTCTCAGCTTTAAGGACGGCAACCCAGTCCACCAAGAAAACCCAGCTTGTTTTTCTAGTCCGCTATCAATGACGTTGGAAACCCCTTCTACCGTGAGTGAGCTCTCTGCCAAATTCGTGGAGAGAATGATTTTCCGGCGGGTCTGAGGGCTTAAGGCCCGAGCCTGCTCTTCAGAGGTCAACTCTCCATACAAAGGTAAAACAGAGAATGCTCTGAGTGCCGGGTGCTTGGAAAGTTGGGCGTGGCTTTTTCTGATTTCAGCTTTGCCGGGTAAAAAAACGAGAAAATCTCCAGTCGTTTTTTCTGGATTCATTTGAAGAATTGCATTTTGAACTTGGAGCTCTAAACTTTTTTCTCTCGGAGAGGGTAAGTATTCAATACTCAGAGGAAATGGGGGGGATTCCAGCTCTAAACACACGGAATCGGGAAGAAACTGTTCTAGTTCGTGGGTCGCTAAAGTAGCGGACATCACCACTAGCTTGAGATCCGGTCGCGAAGTCGCTTGAAGGTGCCGAAGCACGCTCAAAGCGATATCCGAATGAATGTGCCGCTCATGGAACTCATCGAGAATGACGATTCCCACTGAACCGAGCTTCGGATCTCCCAAGAGAAGCCGCGTGAACATCCCTTCCGTGAGGAACTTCAATCGCGTTCGAGGAGAAGTTTTGTTTTCAAATCGAAAGTGGTACCCCACTGTTTGGCCAATGGGCTCTCCCATTTCTTCAGCTACTCGCAAAGCCGAATACTTAGCAGCGACTCGCCGAGGTTCTAGAACCCAAATTTCTTTTCCGGGCTCCATCGCAGGTGATTGGAGGAGTGCTGGAGGAACTCGCGTGGTTTTTCCCGAGCCAGGGCTTGCTTTCAGAATAATATTTTTATGAGCTTGAACACTGTCCAAGAGTTTGGGAAGAAGGGAATCAATAGGCAGGGAAACCATGGACGCCACTGTAACTGAAATGCAAGTATTTGAAAATAATAACTTTTTATGTGTTGATAAGCGCCCGGGCTTTTTAACGGTCCCTTCACGGTGGGGAGCCCAAGACCCTAGGCCATGCGAACTGATCGATTGGAGTCAAAAAAAACAGATTCACCTTTGGCCCATCCATCGTTTAGATGAAGAAGTGAGCGGAGTGCTCTTGTTTGCGAAAACACCAGAAGCGCACCGCACCGCCAATCGATGGTTTGAACACCATCAGATCCAAAAGACCTATGAAGCTCTTACCGCCTCTGCCAAAGCTCCCTGGACTCCGGAAAAAATGGAAGTGTGGAAAAGTCATTTGCTTCGAGGGAAAAAACGAGCGTATGAAAAGCCCTTTGGAAAAGAGGCTATCACCGAAGCGGTTCTTCAGAGCCAGACGTCTTCCACTCCTTCGGGATGCAGTCTCTGGCGATTGTCTCCACTCACCGGACGTGCGCATCAGCTCCGCTATGAACTCAGCAAACGAGAATTGCCGATTCTTGGAGATAGCCTCTACGGGTCTCAGAAAAATTTTTCAGTCCCCCAAGCTATTGCTTTACGGGCTGTAGAGCTCAACTTATCAAAATGTCCTGAAGCTGCGTCTTTAGGATTGCCCCAACGACTTCAAGTCAAAGGATTGTTAGAATGGTCACTCGGCTCAGCCAATTAAAAGTCGATTTTCCGTTCATGGTAGCCCCCATGGTGGGGCTCTCTCATGTAGCGTTTCGAGAACTCATTCGAGCCTACACTCCAGAAGCCATCACTCCGCTTTTGTTTACGGAAATGCTTTCAAGTCGTCGACTGCCCAGTGAACGTTTGGAACGTGCTGAAAACTTATTTGTGGCTGAAAATGAAAGAGGTCTCGTTCCCCAGATTCTAGGCAATGAAGAGCGGTTCATTGCTCCTAGTATCGAAAAACTCATGGCTCTCAATCCTTGGGGCATTGATATCAACATGGGCTGCCCGAAGAAAAAAACGCTTTCTCATAATTGGGGCGTTCTACTCCTGGGGGATAAAGACTATGCCGCCGATGTCGTTCGAGTTACAAAAAAATATTGTAATGTCCCAGTGAGTGTCAAATTGAGAGCAGGCTTGGGGGATTCAATTGATCTCGACTATCTCCACGCGTTTACGGATGCGTTGGAAGCAGCGGGGGCGGATTGGATGACCATCCATTGCCGGGCAAGCCGTCAAAAGCACCGAGGACAGGCCGATTGGGAAATCCTTCAGACACTGTCTCAGCGGAGAAATATTCCTATCGTTGCGAATGGGGATATCCAAACTGCACAAGACGCCCTTCGCTTGATTACGGAATTTGGAGTGGATGGGGCCATGATTGCGAGAGCTGCTACTGCACGCCCTTGGATTCTATGGCAAATTGCTCACCAGCTTGGGGAAGGTGCTCCCGCACGAGGGCGGGATTTAGTGAACCCTCCGACAACTCCGGAAGAGGAAGGCCGGGAGTATTTTCAGGCCGTTTTAAGATTTGCCTTTATGCTAGAAAAATACTTCGGAAAGTCTCCCGAGAGTCTGCAGCGCCTCAAGTTTTATATTGGAGTGAGTTCTCCTTGGCTGCCGTATGGCCATCACTTTTGGAAAACGATTTACTCATCACGAGAAATGGATGAGGCCGTGGACCGAATTGCAAGTTATGCAACTCAATATCCACAGCCTCTTCGGAGCCGCGTCAGTCACTAGGGGTTATTTTTTCTTTTTAGCCGCTTTTTCTTGGGCCTTTCTCTCTGCTTCTATTCGTTTTTTCTCTTCGAGTTCTGCTTTTTTGCGAGCAGCTTCAGCTTCTTTCTCAGCTTTGATGCGAGCAGCTTCTTCAGCTTTGGCTCGAGCAGCTTCAGCTTTTTTACGAGCAGCCTCTGCTTCTTGAGCTTCTTTCTCAGCTTTTTTACGAGCAGCTTCTGCTTCTTTTGCTGCTTTTTCCTGAGCCTTTCTTTCAGCTTCTAATCGTTTCTTTTCTTCAGCTTCAGCTTTTTTACGAGCAGCTTCAGCTTCTTTCTGAGCTTTCAGCTCAGCTGCTTTTCTTGCTTTCTCTGCAGCTTCTTCAGCTTTTTTACGAGCAATTTCTGCTTCGCGAGCTTCTTTTTCAGCCTTTTTGCGAGCAGCTTCAGCTTCTTTCTCTTGGCGTTTACGCTCCTGTTCAGCCTTTTTAGCTTCCTCTTGCTCTTTTTTAATTCGAGCTTTGGTGGCCTTTTCTTCTTGAGCTTTTTTGAGTTCATCGGCTTCTCGTGCTGCTTTTTCCCGAGCTAATCGGGCTTGCTCAGCTTCAACTGCTGATTTGTTGGTAGCTTGTTGTGCCTGGGCTGCTTCTTTTTGAGCTTTCACTTCAGTCTGTTGAGCAGTCTTTTGGGCTGCCACTTCTTGTTGCGTGGCCTTTTTCAAATCAGCTTGCGCCTTTTGAGATTCTTTTTGAGCTTGTTTAGTTTCTTGGGTCGCTTGAGGGAGCGGGGGAATTCCTTTTTGAGTTACAGCTTCTAACAGTTTTTGAGCTTGGTCGCCTTTTTGAGTTGCAACGGCTTTAGCACTTTCAGCTTCCTTTTCTTCTTTTTGTGCTTTTTGCTCAAGCTTCACAGCCGCTTTTTGTGTGGTGTTTGCTTGTTGTATCGCCGTTTTTAATTCTTGAGTGGCTTGGTTGGAATCCCGTTGCGCTTGTACACGTTCTTGCGTTAATAGGGAAAGCGGTTTGTCGGCTGCAGCGTCCGCTTGGGCTTTCGTAAGGGTGGCGGCGGCGGCAGCAGCGTCGTCTTGAGCT
>RFNT01000044.1 GCA_009927045.1 bacterium
GCCTCTACCTTTGGTGAATCTTGGGACTAAGAAATAGGCAAGATCTAGTTTTTTCATTATTTTCGCTCGCTATTAGGTCCAAACAGCTTGACCTATAAGCTATGGATCAGATATCACTTTTGGTTCAATCCGCATCTTTGGAGAGGTGGCCGAGTGGTTGAAGGCGCACGCTTGGAAAGCGTGTTTAGGTTAATAGCCTATCGAGAGTTCGAATCTCTCTCTCTCCGCCATTTATCTTCCTGAGAAAGAGCAGTTACTGCTCCAAAGATCGGAATGATTCCCAACAAAATAAAAAATGTGGTCACTCGGTAAGGCACCACTATGGCATTGAAGAAGTGCCTTCCCAAGTATGTAGGATTCAAAACAATCAAAGCAAGTACGAATAAAAAACAGCCCAGGTGGATCCATCTGGGAAAAACTTTTCTATCCACTAACACCTGACACGAAACAATGACAGGAATCCATAAAAGTAGAAGCGTGTAAGGAAAGGCTGCTGGAGAAATACAAAAAGAGACCAGTGACACCACGCAAAACATTCTTAAATTGTTTTTTTCAATACTTGCATACAGCAAACTGAGGAGTGTTACCGCTAAAGTGAGAAGGCTCAAGCTTTGAAGAGACCAGTGGTGAATGTGGTACAGGTAAGAAGGCAATCCATAGTTCACGGCATTACATTGTAAAGTGAAAGCACAATCGACATGCTTGAGATCCGATTGAAACCAGCCTGAAACATCATGAATAAAAAGTGGAATCCCTCTCCAGAAAATCGAGATCAGTGAGAGCCCTGCTAAAAAAGAACCTGCTTGAATAAGCGGACGCCAGGACTGTTTCTTAAAAATAGCAGTAGTTAAAGCCAAAGCTAGAATTCCTAAATAGGGTTTAAAAACCACTGGGATCCAAGCAAGCACTATACCGACCGGCAGGGAGCGTTCACTCCTTGAAGATCTATCAGCTGTGATCAATAGATTGAAACTTTCGAGCAAAAGAAACATCAAAAATAAATTGATATTTCCCCCCTCCAGTTGCGCTCCCAAGCCCTGAGCGATGGTGATCCAACTGAGCCAAAGCCATACGGTCACTTTCTTTTGAGGCCATGAAGCGTCACCCAAGATAGAAAAACTAACAATGCTCATACGCACAAATAATCCAATAGAAATGAGATACCAAACGAAATGAACGGCTTGCTTTGGCAGAAATCTAAGAATCTCAAAAAGGTAAACTGTCGGTGGCGGATACAAACTCTTTAAATTTTGGCCATAAATTGGAGTTTGTTGATAGAGCGCTTCTGCCAATTCAAAATAGCTATTGAGATCCCAACCGTTGTATCTTTGGATTCCATAGAAAAGAAAAATAGTGCTTAACAAAAAAAAGGAAATGTAAGCGGATGATCTCATAGTTTTCACGGCGCTTGATTCTTCAGCAAATACATCTGGCGTATTTCTTCTCCCCAGATGCTTTTGTACGGGAGGCTAGCAATTCTGTTGAATCCGGCAAGCTCCGAAAAGCTCACGACGTAGGTAAAACTGTTGGGATCCAACCACTTTGGACTTCCGTCGGTCCAACCATAATACTCATACCCAGCACCGATTTCACTGGGTGCGATGCCCTTTTTATAAGCTAAGTTAATGGTCGTCCACCTGGCCTCATTCCAACGGAAGTAATCGTGCATGAGTGTAATGGAAAAGACACAATAGGGAATCAACAAAAGACAACTCATAACTTGGTACCAACGAGGAGATCTTTGGGTTCCAACGGATTTTAACAAACAAACAAGAACAAGCGGCATGAGGGGAATGGCATATCGATCAAATTGTAGCGCTCTTATTCCGACAAAAATTAAATAACTTGCCGAGGAGGAAAAAATCACGCGAACAAGAAGCGATAAATGCTTTTCAGTCATCACGAGAGCAAATCCGTGAAGAATGCGAATCACCCCCAAAAATCCCAGAGCTGTTAACACCCCCCGAAACTCGATTGAAAAAATGATAGGAGCACTCCCCGGCATTAGATTCGTTAAAATTCCTTGATTGGAAATCACATTACCAAAGATGGGCAGAAAAACTTCCTGATCCTTCGAGATACTCGTCACCACATGTCCAAGAAATCCTGCAAAAAAAATCACAAGACTCCAATTAAAAAATTGGCGGGTTTTTGATTCCTCCAACCTTTTCAGTGGGTAAAACAAGAAGGGAAAGGCTAACCACCCAAGATAAATTAGATGCCGACTCCATCTTACAAACAAACCTAAGTTAGGCGAAAGTCCCAGGTCGGGTGTGCCAATCTGAGACACGGTACTCCACCAGCTTTGGATAAAAATAAAAGGCACGCAAAATAAAAGGAAGACTCCCCTGGTCTTTCGGGGGATATCTCGAAAAAACAGAACCGAAATCGGGATCAAGAGAGCGACTTGACGTTCTGCCAGAGCAACCAAAAAAATTAGAAACGATATCAGCCACCAAGCCTTTTCTTTTTTCTCTAAGCTGTATGCAACGGTGAACATACTTAAACTCCAAAAAAGGAAAGCTGGGAGATCGCTCATGAACGAGAGGGACGGCTGCAGAAAGGGCAGATAAAAATACGTGGTCATTGCACCCGTCCACACAATCACAGGATTCGAAAGCCCCGTAGCTCTGGCACACAGCCAGCCCGTGAAAAGAGCAGCTAGGACGCCTGAAAAGATGCCCACCCACCGCAGACTCAGGAAAGGGTCTCCCGTCTTTTCAACGAGCCACTGCCCAAGAAATACTTGAGGGATTGCCCAAGCATGCTGAGAATAGGCGATGGAGAAATGACCGTTTTTTAAGGAGTTGAGAACATTTTTGGTATAAACCCAATCGTCATTCAGTGGAAAGTTTCCCCAGGGACTAATGAATATAATGGCACCGATCACAGTCAGCAAAAAACTCAGAGTGACCCATAAGGAAGTTCTAGACATAACCATTCATTTTTCTCATGGTCTTAACTCCTAAAATGGGTAACGCCAAGCGAGAAAACCTAATCGTTTTTAATAGCTTAGGAATTGTTTTTAGCCGGTAGACCACTCGCTCACAGTATGTTAAACCGGAGGGCCATGAACCACTTACCGGAGCTTCGAAAAAAAAGTGCCGAAACTCTTTTGGGACTTTATAAAAAGGCTAATGCCGGCCATATCGGCTCTTCCCTCAGTTGTTTAGAAATACTTTTGTACTTAACTTGTGATCGAATGAAATCCGAGGATCAAGTCGTTCTTTCAAAGGGCCATGCTGCCTGCGCGCTTTATGTGGCCCTTGCTCAAAGTGGTCGAATACCATTAGATGCCCTTTCTAGTTTCTATCAAAACGGAACGCTCCTCGCGGCTCATCCTCCGTGCTCGGGAAAAATCGAATCCATTCCTTTTGGAACTGGCAGCTTGGGTCATGGACTTTCCCTGGCTACTGGCCTGGTGTTTTCTCAAAAATATACCAACAAAAATTTCAAAGTATTTACAGTCCTCTCCGATGGTGATTGCAATGAAGGCTCCACTTGGGAAGCTGCTTTGTTTGCTGGCCATCATCGCCTCGAAAATCTTTTTGTGATTGTAGATGCCAACTCCATTCAAGGCATTGGTAACACCAAAGAAATTCTTGATATGGAACCCATGGATCGCAAATGGAGAGAGTTTGGCTTCGACACCCAAATTGTAGAAAACGGAAACGATTTTGTTCAACTGCATCAGGCCTTTGAGAAAGTAACTTCTCTGGCTTCCAAAAAACCCAAGGCTCTCATTGCAAGAACTACAAAAGGGCATGGCGTTTCGTTCATGCAAAACACAGTAGACTGGCATTACCTCCCCATGTCGGATGAACAATTTGAAATTGCTCTCGAGGAGACCCAAGGCC
>RFNT01000157.1 GCA_009927045.1 bacterium
TGCGATCTCTCCGCAATCTAAGCAAGGCCTAGGTAGCGCCATCGGTTTCCATTAAGTATTTGATTGCCATCGCTAGAAGGGCTGGCTTGTCTTTGAAGTATCCGAGTCCAACGTTGCAGTTGCTGCAAAGGATTCCGCGTATCAAATGTGTATCGTGATTGTGATCCATGACGAATCTTGTTGCGCTGTCTTTGTTATCTACTCCACAGATTGCGCACGCATTGTTTTGCGATTGAAGTATTGCTTCTCTGTTTTTGTTTGCGTGATGAATAATTCTTCTGTGCAGACTTCTGCACTTACTACATACATCTCTGTATCCGCTTGCTGTTCTTCTGTCTTTATTAAACTCTGCTCTTTGTTTTTCTATTCCGCATCGTGCGCACATCTGGTAGTTATGAGTCGTCGTCTCCGTCATCATCTTCCAATCCGAATGATGCAAGCCTGTCCTCTGGTGGAAGCGATAGATACGATTGCAGTGTTGTTTGTGCTGCGCGTGTCAGTAAAGTTTCGATTGCATCAAATGAAAGGTTTGCGTCAGTTGTTAGGTCTGTTGAGATGTCGCCTATGCTGATTGTTATCTGAAGCATGGCGCTGACTTTGCAGAGATGGTTTTATCTGCTAACGCAAGTGTAACAGAGCGCAGTGACATTTTTGTCAAGTCGTTCGTCATATTGTCCTCGCTTTGATGATCTGAGATAGGTCGTAGAGATTTCCGCGTTTGTCTATCTCGTTCTTCTTGATGGTTCTGTAAACTTCTCGTTCTGTTATCCCTAGCCATAGTGCTATCGCTTCTACATCCAGGAAGAACTTCTTCTTCGGGTTGCTCATCGCTAATGCCACCAATCGCAGAACTGTCCACGTTTGTTTGCATCCGAAGCATCCGACTTCTGCTGTTAGATTTTCTGCATCTATCACAACGAATTTCTTGCAGTCATCTGTCGGACATGGGATCCGTCGTGGCTGTTCTGAGAATCGTTTTGCAGCTGCTCTTCCTTTGGCATGGATCGTGTTGACTTCGTTGGCAAAGTCTAGCGCCCAGGTTTGTTGAACCGACCAGTCCAAGTGGCTCAGATGGAATGCGATCGTTGCCTTGACTTCGCCCTCGGTCGTATCTTCCTTCTTGACCATCGCCGGCGGCGTCAGGCTTCTGTCCTTGCGTATCTGGCTTTCCCAAGAGTGGAGAATGCTGAGCAGATCGGTGGCCATCGAAAAGTCCAGGGCTGCGATGTTGATTCCGATGCTTCGCTCCTTGCTGGCACTTCCTGATCCGGTTCGAGCTGGTGTTAGGTGCTTGCCTGCTTCCTGCTGTAACTCTGGAAGTTCTGCGAGTTGTGTCCTGATCTTGGATCCGCATCGATGGCAGGCGCCGGGTTTGTCTGTCTGCT
>RFNT01000181.1 GCA_009927045.1 bacterium
CATTTCTTGATCTCTTAACTCTTCGCTCAAGGTGGCTAATTTAGCCTTTGAGCTGCGTAACTGAAGTTCGGAATCAGCTAATTTCTGAGCGCGCTCTTGAAATTGCCGAGTGATTTGAGCGTGGGAACGAAGCGTGTAGAAAAGTACACGCACTCTTCCTGCCAACTGGGAGAGATCCTGGCCAAAAAACAGAAATCGCATCATGCCATCTTTTTGAATTTTATAAACTACTTTTAGAATGAGAAACAAGCGTTGCCGTTGCGCTTGTTCCAAACGCTTCTGGTTTTTGTATTCCAAAGCCAGATTCTCCAAACTCATTTCAAGTTCTTGTTGATGAGATTTTAAAACTTGGAGTCGGTTTCGGACCTGATTTTGTTTGGCATTGAGATCATCCAATGTTTCTAAGAGCGTTTTTCGTTGGGTTTCTCTCGATTCAAAATCTGCTTTTTCTTTTTGGAGAAAAGTTTTTAAATTCTGTGCACGCTGTTGAACGCCCCGAGACTCAGATTCTTCAAGAGCGAATGAGGGATTGAACGAAAAGAAAAAAAGGAGCAGACTGAGAAAGCCTCTCATGAATGACTGTGCCCCGCTGTACGGAAAAAGACGGCTAAGCTACCCAATAACGCCATGGTGATTCCGATAAACAGCAAAAAGATGATTTGAGCCCAAGATAGGAACATCCACGACGAGATTCCCAGCAACGAGTTCCAATCCCGAGCGAGAACATCGCCTAAACCCCATTTGCTGAACATGAGAAAGCCCATGGCGAAGGTAGCGCCTAGAATGCCCTCAACCAGACCTTCCCACATGAAAGGAGCCAGCACAAAGGAGCGTTCTGCCCTATCAGCTGAACAATTTCCATTTCCTCTTTACGAGCTTGGTGACGAATTCCCATGAAGTTTGCAATGATAAAGCTGCACCCTAATACGAGCGCTACGATCAGTACCCAACCAATCATAGTCAAGAAACTGCGCACTTTCTTGTATTGAGAAAGCCAATCCTCAGAAAAATCCACTTCAGCAATGAGAGGAGTTTGATTGAGCTGGCTTTTCAGGACCGTCAAATCACGCGCAGGGACTTCGCGACTGAATTCTAGTTCCATGAGATCTGGAAACAATTCACTGCCGGGTAAAATTTCGGAGTGACTAGCTCCCAGAAATGCTTGGAGCTCATTGGCAACTTTAGCCTTGGGCTTATAAGTAACTTTCTTCACAGCGGAATAGCTCAGGAGCTCTTCACGTAAATCTGCCAATTGAGGTTCAGAGAGCCCTTCTTTCAAGTAAACCGTGCCAGTGAGATGAGGATTGGTTTTTTCTGCAATCGTTTCAAAGTTTCGGTAAAACAATAAAAATGTACCCAAGATCAAACATGAAACGCCAATCGTTCCGATGCTCGCGAGATGCATGAGCGGATTTCTTCTGAAACTTTTGATTGTTTTTTTTAGTGGGCGTAGAAATTGGGCCATGGATTAAGCATGTCCTCGATCGTGGATGAGCCGGCCACTCTGCAAGCGAATGGTCCGAGCAGGGAATTCCGTCATCAAGCCTTCGTCATGGGTGGCTATGAGAACTGTGGTTCCCATATCATTGATTTCCAAGAAGAGAGACATGATATCTCTGGCAGTATTTGCATCCAGATTGCCTGTGGGTTCATCGGCTAAAAGCAGCGAGGGACGGCCAATGATCGAACGTGCAATGGACACGCGTTGCTGTTCTCCGCCAGAAAGGGTCTGAGGATAATCATGGGCTCGATCGCCCAATCCCACGAGTGATAAAACTCCACGCACTCGGTGATCTACTTCTCCAGGAGTCATTTTTCGAACTTCTAAGGGAAGGGCGACATTGTCATAGATGGTGAGATCAGGAAGTAATTTAAAGTCTTGAAAAACAAATCCGACTTCACGGCGGTATTGATACACTTCCTTCTTAGG
>RFNT01000127.1 GCA_009927045.1 bacterium
GTGGAGGCCCAACGGTTAGAATCGAGAACCTATTACGATATCGAGATGCTGGAAGAAATGGGCTACTGCAACGGCATTGAGAATTATAGCCGTCACCTCACAGGCCGAAAACCCGGGGATCCACCCCCCACCCTGCTAGAATATTTCCCCTCAGATTATTTACTTTTCATTGATGAGTCTCACGTGACCGTTCCACAAATTGGGGGCATGTACCGAGGGGATCGAGCTCGAAAAATGACGCTCGTAGAGCACGGGTTTCGATTGCCTTCAGCCTTAGATAATCGGCCCCTCAACTTTTCGGAATTCGAAGGTCTGGTGAATCAAGTGATTTATGTTTCAGCCACTCCGGGTAAATATGAACGAGACAAGTCCAAAGATCACGTCGTTGAGCAAATCATTCGCCCCACAGGTTTGATGGATCCTCAAGTGATCATCCGACCGGCTCGAGGAGCGGTGGATGATTTGTATGGCGAAATCCGAAAACGAGTGGAAAAACAGCAGAGAACGCTCGTCACAACACTCACTAAAAAGATGTCTGAAGATTTGACCGAGTACTTCCAAAAAATGGGGATTAAAGCCGTTTACTTGCATTCGGATATTGATGCGATCGAGCGGGTAGAAATCATTCGGCAGTTGCGGATGGGGACTTTCGATGTTCTGGTGGGTATCAATCTATTGCGGGAGGGGCTGGACATCCCCGAGTGCTCACTAGTAGGGATTTTAGATGCTGACAAAGAAGGGTTTCTCCGAAGCCAAACTTCTCTGATACAGACGATTGGCCGGGCGGCTAGGAATTTAGAAGGCACTGTGATCTTATATGCAGATAAACAAACCGAAGCCATCCAATTTGCAGTGAGAGAAACCGAAAGACGTAAACAAGTTCAGAGCGAATACAATATCCGACATGGAATCACTCCAGAATCTGTTAAGAAGAATATTCAAAGTCCGCTTTATGCGAATGAAGATCTCGATTACTTTGAAATCAAATCAACGACCAAAAAAGCAGAGCTTGGAGTCCCTGAAAAAGATCTCCCAAAGGAAATCACTCGCGTCGAAAAACTCATGAAAAAAGCTGCAAAAGCCTTAGAGTTTGAGAAAGCAGCGGAGCTTCGGGATCGCCTCACGTTCTTAAAAAAGAAACAACTCGAACTTTAGGGCGCGCACTGGAATTTACCACAAGTTCCCTGAGCGCTCTGACAGTGCACTTCCCCTTTGGGCAAAACTCTGAAGCTGACGTACCCATGGAAATCGGTACGAAAAACTTGTGTGTGATAATGGCGTAAACGAGCAATCACTTCATGCCGGGGATGTCCGTAGCGATTATCCGCGCCTACGGAAATGACTGCGACCTGAGGACGGAATCTTTCAAGAAACTCCCGGCGAGAAGACGTACGGCTGCCATGGTGAGCCACTTTCAAAACCGTGACGGGCAGATTTGAGCTATTGGAATAAACAGCTTCCGCTTCTTTCTCGATATCCCCAGGAAATAAGAAGCGACACCCGTACACTTCGAGTTCCGTAATGAGGCCCAGATTATTGGGCGTCAGGACCTGGTTCGGAAGTGAGGGGGTTAACCGTAATTGAGCGGGACCGATAGGCACTTGAACGGATTCTGAAATGGGAGTGATTGGGATCCCGCGGCTTTGAGCTTCGGCTAACAGTCGGTTTAAGCGAAGTTCAGCCGCTGGTAAACCTAAAAGGGGTGCAGAGAATCCGATTTTCTCTATTTTTATTTTTCTCAGAAGAGGAAAAGCACCTTCAAGATGATCCGCATCTGGATGAGAGACCAGTAAGCCGTTT
>RFNT01000068.1 GCA_009927045.1 bacterium
CAAAAAGAAATGGCGCAGTTGAGTTCTCAAACCGCACTTGCTCAAGCCGAATCCTCTCGAGAAGTGGCCAAAAATGAATAACGATGCGCAAACCCAGCGCTTACAAATCAATTTAGCCGCTTCACAACAGCAACGGAATGAAGAGCGCCAATTTCAACAAGAACAAATTACGTATCAACGGCAAATGGAAGCACAACGGATTGCACTTGCGGAACGCCAAGCCGAAGAAAGCATTCGCATCGCAAAAGAGACTTTAGAAGCTAAAAAATTAGAAGCGGCTCTTACGGGAGTGAACGCTGCGAACAATCAAGCCGCTGCTCAAAACACGAAGCTTCAGAACGCACCCGCGAATCCGCTTGCATCTGCGCTCACTCGCACTGCTACTGGCGGTGCTGCCACTTCTGCTAATTCAGCAAACAGTGGAAGCGCACAGGGACGTGGATTGATTCAGCAGGTTCCTCGGCAAAGAGGCCCAGGACTCGGATTGGCCCCAAGCTCTCGATTACTGGCTTCTGCAGGAGATTTAGAAAGCAATCCATTCATCCGAGGAGTTTATCGTCGTAAGAATTCCCGATTAGTAAAAAGCAGTGGTTTAGCCGCGTTCACTGCGCGCAGTCTTCGCAGTGGGGGGCCGCTCAAGACTGCACGGAGCATGTACCAAAGTGGTGCTTCGGCGTTAGTCACAGGTTCTTTCTCCGAAGAAAAAGTGCGTGCAAGTCGACCGGAATTTAAAGTTGCGGAAGTGGCTCCAGTCATTGTGGAAGAGGCTGTTGCCCAACCGAGCGTTCCAGTGATTCGAAGTCACTGAGAGAAAAAGTTTTAAGTAGGGTCCGAGTTACCGGGGTAAACAGGCGCTATGGCCACTGGGCCAGGCGCCTTTTTTTTAGTGAAGTAGCTAAAACCTAGGCAGTCTGCACCTGAGTCCTCAAATTAAAACCCAATAAAAACAAATGCTTGTGAGCGTCTGCTTTGCTGAACAGCTGGCAAGGAAACTGCATTCCTAAAGAATACAGATTTCAGCTAGAGGAAACAGCTTGAAGCAACAGCATGAAAAATTCAACTTAAGAGCCCTGCTCATCTGGGTGTTAGTGGTGAGCCTGGCGAGTCCGGAGATGTCGTTTGGTGGAGTCCGATCAGCAGGTGATGGACCCGCGAATGGCGGTGGCACTTCGGGAAATCCCGGCGATCAAAATGGCGGTGGAGCAGGAGAGGTTTTATTCGGGATTGCGGCTATCGTCGCTGGAGTCGCTCCCATGTTAGTTGCGAGCACTGAATCTCAAAAAGAACAGAACATTGCCCAGACTCAATCAGAAGCTCAAATTCAACAAGCGGAAATTCAAAATGCGACTCAAAAAGAATTAGCTCAAATGAGTGCTCAAACAGCGCTCACTCAAGCCCAGTATTCAAAAGACATTGCGCAAATGAACAACGATGCGCAAACACAACGCACTCAAATCAATTTGGCCGCAGCTCAACAACAAAGAAATGACCAACGCCAAATCCAACAAGAGCAAGCAACTTACCAGCGGCAAATGGAGGCCCAACGAGTTGCAATTGCGGAACGTCAGGCAGATGAAAGCATTCGCATCGCCAAAGAAACTTTAGAAGCTAAAAAATTAGAAGCAGCATTAAAAGTGGCGAACAACTCTGCCGCTGCGGGTAACTCGGCTCAAGGAGCCACGAGTCCGCTTGCAGCTGCCCTGACCAAATATGCAATGGGAGCAAACCCAACGGCTCGAGGTGTGGTTCGTCCGGCTTCTCAGCCCACCGGACGAGGCCTTGCCCCTGCGCCCAGTGCTCGATTGTTAGCTTCTGTAGAGGATTTTGAAAGCAACTCCGCAATTCGTGGTCTTGTTCAGAAAAGAAAAGTGCCTGTTCGGCAACGATTGGGTCTTTCTGCCACTGCGTCTCGAATTGGTGCGGGGCCTTTAAAAAATAGAGGATTAGTTTCGAGCGGACTTTCAGTTTTGGCGGCAGGTTCTTTTCCAGAAGAGCGAGCGCGAACCAGTCGGCCGGCATTTAAAGTTGCGGAAGTAGCTCCAGTCATTGTGGAAGCGACTGGGGCACGACCGAAAGCTTCAGTGATTCGAAGTCACTGAGAGAAAAAATTTTTAGTAGGGTCCGAGTTACCGGGGTAAAAGGCGCGATGGCCACACGGCCAAGCGCCTTTTTTATGGAGTTCCTAAGTTTCAATCAGTCGTCCAAAACCTAATCAAAACCCCCGCACCCCATTAAAATAATACCCATTAAAATCAGGTAGTTATAGCAAAAACCTCAGGCGGGTTTTGGCAGGATCTATGCACTCTAAAGAGGAGTAAGCGCAACACGGGGAAAGCAGCTAGAACATGCGTCTTAGGAACCACACAATCTTCCGCCAGTTTCTGAGCTTCTTCCTCATTTTTTCGTTTTCAGTTCTAAATCCCTTAAACTCACAAATCGCTCAGGCGGGCTGTAATCAAGGCAATGGCGCTCAAGATGGTCCTGGAGGCGCTGGGAACCCAGGAGATCAAGGCGGTGGCGGGGGTGCAGACTTCCTATTTGGCATTGCGGCCATTATCGCGGCAGTTGCACCGATGGTCGTTGCCGGAATTGAATCTGAGAAAGAACAGAAAATTGCTACGATTGAAACAGAAGCTCAAATTAAACAAGCTGAAATTCAAACTTCTACACAAAAAGAAATGGCGCAGTTGAGTTCTCAAACGGCACTAGCTCAAGCGGAATCTTCTCGAGAAGTGGCGAAAATGAATAACGATGCTCAAACACAGCGCTTGCAAATCAAC
Organism: bacterium; assembly: GCA_009927045.1. Classification (GTDB taxonomy): domain Bacteria; phylum Bdellovibrionota; class FAC87; order UBA2466; family UBA2466; genus RFNO01. Next base: position 2,781 of record RFNT01000068.1, read on the forward strand.
TTAGCAGCTTCACAGCAGCAGAGAAATGAAGAGCGCCAATTCCAACAAGAGCAAATCACTTATCAGAGGCAAATGGAAGCGCAACGAATTGCGCTTGCAGAACGCCAAGCGGAAGAAAGCATTCGGGTCGCCAAAGAAGCTTTAGAAGCTAAGAAATTGGAAACCGCACTCGCGGGAGCGAATGCAGTGGGCAGCCCAGCTGCTACCCAGAAAAGCGGTCTTCAAAAAACACAGGGAAGTCCGTTGGCTAGTGCTTTAGTGGCCAATAATTCGGTCAGAGCTAATCCAGCTCGTGGTTTTGTCCAGCGCAAGTTAGCGCCATCAGTTCCCAGTGCTCGATTGCTCGCTTCCGCAGAGGTTGGGGAGAATGCTTTTATTCTGCAACAAGTGGGTAGATACCAAAAATCAAGAGGGATGAAAAAAGGGGGACTGGCTGCTGTTGCCTCTCGAAATATGAGTGGAGGCCGTGGGGTTTTAAAAACTGGTCGGGGCATGTATCAAAGTGGAGTTTCTCCCTTGGCAATGGGTTCTTTCTCAGAAGAACGCGTGCGCGCTCCACGAGTCGCAGAGTTTGTAGCACCTGAGGAGCCCGCGATTGCCGAGAGTGGAGAACGAACACCAAAAAAGGTGCGAGGCGGAATCCGAAGCCATTAAGGCAGAATTTCTTGGTAAATCACCCGATATTGATTCGCTAATCCGAGTGGAGCGAAAGTTCCAGCGGCATTGAGTGTGTCCCAAGCCGTTTCCGTCTCTGCTTTGAGTTGATCAAGCTCAGGCTGTTCCACTAAAAACCGATTCAATCTGAGACGTGAATGAGGCAACGATTCCGAAAGGCTCCCATGCTCTTCCAGAAAGAAAGTTGGAATTTTATGGTACAAGCTTTCTAGCGCCAATGTTCCCCAATCAAAAGGCTTGGCGGTTAAGTAAAAACACAGCTCCGCTTGAGCAAGCAATTGAAGCCACTCTTGGGGACCAAAGCCTTCTTTGTTTTTTAACTGGATGACTTTGGTTTCAAACCGTGGAAACCGAGCTTTGATGATTCTCAGTAACTTGGGGAGTCGTACAGGGG